>JANMRJ010001074.1:0-5112 GCA_031370985.1 Acidimicrobiales bacterium | reverse complement strand
GTCGACCCGCCCTCGACGTAGCCGCCACCCTGGATGTCGGCCCACAGCGCCCGGATGACACCGCGGGAGTCGACGCCCTTGTGCTCGTAGAACCGCTGGTCCTCCATGGCCAGGACCGCGTTCACCAGCACAGGCGGGATGTCACCCCGGGCGACGGGCAAGCTCGTCTCGAAGCGTCGGTAGTTGGCGATCTCGGCACCGTTGCCGTCGAAGACCCGGGTGATCCGCGACTCGATCGACGGCCGCTCGGAGGGGAGCGCCCCAGAGAAGGGCATGGTCAGCAGCGACACGGCCAGGATGCCGACGACCAGGATGGGCACGAGGAGGCCGGCCACGGCCAGCGCCGTCACCCCCCGGAAGACCGGGTCGTCCCAGACCGACGACGCCGACCACGGCTGGGCATAGGAACCCTCATCGCGGCGCCTGAAGCGGGTCTCAGACGCCGACAGCATGTCCCTCTCCCCCGGCTCGCTCCGAGCCTCCTTCAGCGCGGCCCTGATCTGGACCGCCTTCATCCACGTTCCCGTTCTGACCGATTCTGACACTTCTCGGGTCGTGTGCGCCCCGGCGCCGATCGCCAGTAGGGTCGCAGGCGGAGGTGTCCGGGTACCTGGTGGGCTCCCCCGCCTTCAAAGCGGGTGGGACGGGCGATCCCCGTCCGGCGGGTTCGATTCCCGTCCACCTCCGCCACCAGGCCCCCGACCGGCGGCGGGGACGCCGGCGGGCGGGCACGTTAGGCTGTCGGGATGAAGAAGCTGATCCTGCTTGTCATGCTTGTTGCCCTCGGCGTGGTCGCGGCCAAGAAGGTGCGCTCCGCCTAGCCTAGCTAGAGCCCTGCTGGCCGTCGCCCGCCCGAAACAGGGCCTTGCCAAGCGGCGGCCGAACCAGTAGTTTTCCTCTCGACTCTTCCCCGGGGTTTTATTGGTCGCGTCCGGGGAGGGTTCATGTTGCTTGCCTGCTGGTCACCCAAAGGGGGTAGCGGCACCACGGTGATCGCCTGCGGCCTGGCCGTTGCGCTTGCTCGCGCCGCGCCGTCGCCGGGCGCCCTGCTCGCCGACCTTTCAGGCGATGCCGCGGCCGTGCTCGGGGTGGCCGATCCTGGCGGGCCGGGCCTGGCCGAATGGCTGGCCGCCGGCCCCGACGTGGGCGCTGGCGCCCTCGCCCGCCTCGAGCTCGAAGCCGGCGCCGGCCTGCGGCTGCTGGCGTGGAGGCCGGCGGGCACTGAGCTGTCGCCGGCGTCGGGGCGGGCCGAGGCGCTGCTTGATGCGCTGTCCGCCGACGGCCGGCCGGTGGTGGCCGACTGCGGCACGGCGGCGTCGGGCGCCGGGCTGGCGCTGGCTGCCGGCGCCGAGGTGTCCCTGCTCGTACTACGCCCCTGCTACCTGGCCCTGCGCCGGGCGCTGGCCGCGCCGGTGCGGCCGTCAGGGGTGGTGCTGGTCACCGAACTGGGCCGATCGCTCGGCCGGCGTGACGTGGAAGATGTCCTGGGCGTGCCGGTGCGGGCCGAGGTCGCCATCGACGACGCGATCGCCCGCGCCGTCGACGCCGGCCTGCTGGGCCGGCGTATCCCACGCTCGTTGGAGCGGGCCCTGCGCCCGCTCGTGCTGCCCCGTGCCGGGCAGGACGCGGCATGACCGGCCCGGGAGGCCGGTCCAGCCAGCACTCACTGGGACGCGCTCCCGAAGGGAGCGTGGACCAGTGACAGGGCGCTCCACCACCGGCGGCGGCGCGGCGCTGGCGCCGCTGGCGGACGCAAAGGCGCGGATCCATGCCCGGCTCCTGGCCGATGCCGGCGCCGGCGCGCTGGCCGACCGGGTCGACGCCTTGGTCGCCGAGGAAGTGCCCCTGCTCGGCGGGGCCCTGCGCCGGCGGCTGGTGGCCGGGGTGCTGGCCGATGTCTGCGGGCTGGGCGCCATCGAGCCGCTGCTGGCCGACCCCGAGGTCACCGAGATCATGGTCAACGGCCCCGGGCGGGTCTGGATCGAGCGCCGGGGCGCGCTGGAGCGGGTCCAGATCGACCTCGACACCGCGGCCATCGAGCACCTCATCGAGAAGGTGGTGGCGCCGCTCGGTCTGCGGGTAGACCGCTCCTCGCCCCTGGTCGACGCCCGCCTCCCCGACGGCTCCCGGGTCAATGCCGTCGTCCCGCCCCTGGCGGTCGACGGGCCGTGCCTCACCGTGCGGCGCTTCGGCACCCGAGCCGTCCCGCTGGCCGACTTCGCCGGCCCCGAGGTCGCCGCCCTGCTCTCCCGGGCGGTCGCTGACCGGCGCAACCTCGTCGTTTCCGGCGGCACCGGGGCCGGAAAGACCACACTGCTCAACGCACTCGCCGCCTGCATCCCGGCGGCCGAGCGGGTTATCACCGTCGAGGACGCGGCCGAGCTCAACCTGCCGCGCGACCACGTCGTGCGTCTCGAGTCCCGGCCGGCCAATGCCGAGGGCGCCGGCGAGGTCCGCATCCGCGACCTCGTGCGCAACGCGCTGCGCATGCGCCCCGACCGCATCATCGTCGGCGAGGTCAGGGGCCCGGAGGCGCTCGACATGCTCCAAGCCATGAACACCGGGCACGAGGGGTCGCTGTCCACCTGCCACGCCAATAGCCCTGACGACGCCCTGCGCCGGCTTGAAACCATGGTGCTCATGGGCGAGGTCCAGCTCCCGCTGGCCGCCGTCCGCAGCCAACTCGAGGCCGCGCTCGACCTGGTGGTCCAGGTGGCCCGGTTTCCCGAGGGCCGCCGGCGGATCGTGGCGGTGGCCGAGGTCGTCCAGGGTGCGTCCGAAGGCGCCGGCCGTACCCGCCTGATCGCCAACGCCGACGGGTTGGTGGCGTCGTGACTGGTGGCATCGTGACCAACGCGTACGGAAACGGTCGTGATCCGGGCCGAAATCGACGATTTCACGACCATTTGCGTACGCGTTCGGCAGGGACCCGGCCGTGACGCTCGCCGCCCTGCTCGCGTTCGCCGTCCTCGCCGCCGGCGCCCTGGCCCAGGAGGCCTACCGGCTGTCCCGGCGGGGCACGGTCGTCGGGCGCCTCTCACCGGCGCCGGCCGTGGCGCGGCCCGGAGGGCGCCGCCAGTGGGAGCCGGCCGAACCGCCGGCCCGAGTCGCAGCCGCGCTGACCGAGGCCGATCTGCCGCTCGCACCCGCCGTGGCCTGGACGGCGTGGCTCGGCGCGCTGGCGCTCGGCCCCCTCCTCGCCGGCATCGCCGGCGGGCCGGGGTTGGCCGGCGTCGCCCTTCTGGGCCTGGCCGCCGGCCCGGTCCTCCTGGTCCGCACCCGACGGGGCCGGGCCGGCGAGCGCCTGGAGCAGGCGCTGCCGGGCGCCCTCGAGGCGGTCGCCCGGTCGCTGCGCTCCGGGGCGTCGCTGCGCCAAGCCGTCGCCGAGGCCGGCGCCGCCGCCGGCACGGGTCGGGTGTTGGCCGGCGAGCTGACGCGGGCCGCAGCGGAGGCCGCCCAGGGGGCGAGCCTGGTGACCGCTCTGGAGGGTGTGGGCCGGCGGCGGCCGCTGCCGGGCGTACGCCTGGGCGTGGCCGCCCTGTGCCTGGGGGCGGAGACAGGTGGCGCCCAGGCGCGGGCGGTCGACGGCGTAGCGGCCACGGTGCGGGAGCGCATCGCCGTCGCCGCCGAGTTGCGGGCGCTGTCGTCCCAGGCCCGGATCTCCGCGCTGGTGATCGGGCTGGCGCCCGTTGGCTTCGGGGCGTTCGCCGCGGCCACCGACCCGCGGACATCGCAGTTCCTGCTCCACACCTCCGGCGGCCTGATCCTGCTGGTCACCGGACTAGCCCTCGACGCCATGGGGTGGCTCTGGATGCAACGCCTGGCCAAGGTCGACGTATGAGCGAGCACGCCAGCCCGGCCGGCAAGCGCAGCGACCAGGCGACATCGTGAGCCCGGCCGTCGCCTTCCTCGCCTGGACCGCAGTTGTCATCGCCATCGCCTGGCGGCGCCGGCCGGCGCCGGCCCGTGTCCGCGCCCTTTCGACGGCGCCGGCGAGCCCCGATGCGCCGGCGCCGCCCACCCGGCAGGCCGGCGCCTCGATGGCGCTGCTCGTCGAGCGACTGGGTAGGGCCGTCCTGCGCCGGCTCGGTCGTCGCGCCGGCCCCGAGTCCGCCCGCCGGCTGGGCTCGGCGCTGGTCGCTGGCGCCTTCGCCCTGCCCGTGCTGCCCGCGGCGGCAGTGCCGGCTGCCCTCATCGCCTGGTCGCTACCTGTGCTGCGGGCCCGCCGGCAGCGCCGGCGGCGGCTGACCGCCATCGCCCGCGACCTGCCCGACGTGGTCGACCTGCTGGTGCTGGCGGTGGGCGCCGGGCTCACCGTGCGTCTGGCCGTGGCCGCGGTGGCCCGCCGGTCGCCCGGCCCCCTCGGGGCCGAACTGGCCCGGGCCGGCCACGATGCCGATCTCGGCCGCCGGTTGGCCGACGCTCTCGACGACATCCCCGAACGGGCGGGCGAGGCCACCCGGCCGCTGGTCGCCGCGCTGATCGCGTCCGAGCGCTACGGCGCCCCGCTGGGGGCCGGGCTGGAGCGTCTGGCGCATGAGGTCCGGGCCGACCGGCGCCGGCGGGCCGAGGAGGCCGCCCGCAAGGTCCCCGTCAAGCTTCTCTTCCCCCTGGTCAGTTGCACACTCCCCGCCTTCGGGCTGCTCACCGTGGCCCCCCTTATCGCCAGCGCCGTCCGTTCGCTGCGCCTGTGAGCACCTCGAGAAGAAGGAGGGAGCGACCCATGTTCGCCCTCTACGTCCATCTGTCCACCTATCTCGCCGCCCTGGCGGCCCGACCCGCGCCCGACGAGCGCGGCCAGGCCTCGGCGGAGTACGCCCTCGTCCTGCTGGGAGCGGCTGCGGTCGCCCTGCTCCTCGTGGCCTGGGCGACGAAGTCCGACCTGTTGGGCAAGCTGCTCGACTCGGTCATGAAGGCCATCACCGGCAAGGTCAAGTGAGGGCCCGAGCGTGAGACGGGAACGGGGGGACGGGGGCCAGGCCTCAGTGGAGCTGGCGCTCGTCCTCCCGCTCGTCATGGTCCTCTTGCTGGCTGTCGCCCAGCTTGGCCTGCTCGTGCGCGACCAGATCCTGGTGGTGCACGCCGCCCGCGAGGCGGCCCGCGAGGCGGCCG
>JANMRJ010001069.1:0-2652 GCA_031370985.1 Acidimicrobiales bacterium | reverse complement strand
CCCCCCTCGTTTCGAGGGTAGACGCCGGCGAGGGTTCAACACAGACGATGAGAACCCGCAACGGCCCGCAGTCGCGGGTCATCCGCAACAAGGGCGTAGTGCCTTTGCCCGCGTTCGTCGGCGGGCGCGCAAGGCTCGCTGCCGGATCGTGTACGTCTCGTAGTACGCATAGGAGACCCCATGGCTGACAAGAAGCGCGAACTCGTCGACAACGGCACGGACAAGCGATACGTTCGCCGGCGGAGCGATGGCACGTTCGGCTCCGACCAGGTCGACGTCGGCCGTTCGTCCGCGGCCGACCAGCGAACGCATTCCGAGACGGTGGCCAAGCACGGCGACGGCGATCGCGGAGACCGACCCAAGAAGAGTTGACCTCGATCGCTGGACCGGCTCTCGACGAACCTCGGCGCCTGCTCGATTCGCGCGCGCAGTCGGCTACGCTAGCGTCCGAGGGCCGGTAGCTCAGCGGCAGAGCAGGGGACTTTTAATCCCTGTGTCGTGGGTTCGAATCCCACCCGGCTCGCCACGATTTCACGCACGCGCGAAAGACACACGCGCGAACGACACCGCCACCTGACCTGCGGCCTCGTCGCTGTCCTTTGACCAACAACTTGACCGCTGACTCATGCGAGCAGCGCTGCGCCAATGCGTCTGGGGTGGGCGGCCGCTAACCGTGACCTGTCCGGCGGTGGACTCGCCCACGCGGTCGCTGGGTACCGGGCGCCCACCCACCGCGAAGGCTCTGTCGTGGGCAAACCAGCTGCGAGCGACCGAGCCCGGGCGGGGGCGATCCGAGCCGTCAGTCCGCTTCTTTGCCGCGGACCACCGCCGCAACGATCCAATAGACGATCGCGACAAGCGCTGCCAGGACGTACACCGGGATGAGCAGCACGGCCAGAAGGTCCTCGAGCGTGACGGGGTTGCGCGGACGGGCCGCAGACCCGACAGGCTGATGCGACCGAGTGAGCGACCGGCGTTGCGAGTGGATGGTCATGGACCCATCGTCGGCGCGGGAGGTGAACGTCCGATTAACGAGACGATCGATTGCGTTCCTGGAGAGGCGTCGACGACGACCCGATCGAGGAGATCACAGCTGCGGCGTCGCGTTTGCGCCAGGTCAGCCCGGCGTCGTCGCTGATCCAGAGCTCGTGGGGAACATGGCAGTCGGCCCTCGGGCCGCACGCCGGTGCGGCAACAGGCGCCGGCACGAGGGTCCGTCCATCGGCCGCGTCCCAGTCACGCGACCGGGGCGGCCGTGAACCGATACCGGTTCGCACCCAATTCGGGTCCGACTCGGTGACGAAGCGACGGTGGCCCACGACCCATCCTCGCATCCGGCGCGAGTCCCCCTGGGGCTCGCTCCGCCATCTCCGGTGGTTCTCGGTCCGCGACCCGCGCCCGACCACCCATAACGGCCGGCCGTCCGGCTCCTCCCGGGCGGTCGGCTCGACCGCCGCCCAGCATCCCGACGGAGTTCCATTCGGTGGCTATCGAACCTCCACAGCGATCCCGGCGACCGCAGCCAGCGCGACCAGCGGGCCGGGACCGGATCGCCCCGCTCTACGACGCGGCGTTCGAGCACGACGCGTGCGGGATCGGCTTCGTCGCGGACGCCGGCGGCAAGCGCCTCGCGGAGGTCCTGCCCCTCGCCCTCGGTGGCCTCGCCGCGCTTGCCCATCGCGGTGCGTTCGGGGCCGACGGAGCCTCGTCCGATGGCGCCGGCGTCTCGATCCCGCTCGACCCAACCGTCATCGACGCGTGCGCCCCCGGCACGGGACTGGCCGCCGAGCATCCGGCGGTCTTCCAGCTCTTCCTCCCGCGAACCGGCGCCGGCGCTCGCAACGGTGCGGCGCGCCGGCTCGTCGCGGATCGCCTCGCCGCCGATGGCCTCGAGGTCGTGCTGTGGCGGACGGTACCGACCGACCCGCACGCCCTCGGCGGCGCCGCCCGGGCCTGTCGCCCGGCGTTCGTTCAGGCGTTCCTGCGGCGACCCTCGGACTCCCGCGGGGAACCCCTGACCGACGCCGCATTCGAGCGGCGGCTCGTCCTCGCCCGGCGCCGGATCGAGACCGCGGCCCGCGCGGCCGGGCTCGGCGAGGTGATCGCGATCCCGTCGGCATCGTGCCGGACGATCGTCTACAAGGGCCTCGTCGCCGGCGCCCGCCTCGCCGACCTCTATCCGGACCTGCGGGCGCCGGGGATCCGGGTGAGGTACGCGCTCTTCCACCAGCGCTACGCCACGAACACGCAGCCGACCTGGCGTCTCGCCCAGCCGTTCCATTCGATCGCCCACAACGGCGAGATCAACACCGTCCGCGGCAACCGCTCGCAGGTCCGCGGCCGGGCCGCCGATCCGGCCGATGACTCGGCCGCAGAGCTCACGGCAGCCGGGCCGCTCATCGCCGACGACGGCTCCGACTCGCAGTCGCTCGACGAGCTCCTCGAGCTCCTTGTCTCGACCGGCTGGGACCTCGGCACGGCGCTCCTGACCGTGATGCCCGAGGCGCTCCCGCTGCGCCGGGCGCCACATCCGCAGGTCGCGGCGCTCCGCCGCCGGACCGCCGGGTTCCTCGCGCCGTGGGACGGACCCGCGGCGATCGTCTTCGGCGATGGGCGGCGGGTCGGCGCGATCGCCGATCGCAACGGCCTCCG
>JANMRJ010001047.1:0-4534 GCA_031370985.1 Acidimicrobiales bacterium | reverse complement strand
GGCGGACGTACCCCCTTCGGGGGGTACGTCCGCGCTTGGCCCACAACATCGCCGTCCGGGACCAGTCCCGACAACATCGCTGTCCGGGAAGGGTCCCGACAACATCGCCGTCCGGGACCAGTCCCGACAACATCGCCGTCCGGGACCAGTCCCGGATACGAACCAGAACTGATATGAGAACACCATGATCGATGCGCCCTACGGCCTCGGCGAACGCCCCCCCACCCGCGTGCTGGTGGGGGGTATCGGCCTGCCCTGGCTCCGCGACCTTGACTTCGGCACCCAGTTCCTCAAGCGGATCGACGACATCGAGTGGCCGGAGGGCGTGGTGATGGAGGACCTGTCCTATTCGGCCCACCGGGTCCTCCATACCCTCCAGGACTTCCACCCGGACAAGGTGGTCCTGGTCGGGGCCATGCCCCGTGATGTCGACCCGCCGGGCACCATTCGCAGGTACCACCTCGACCTCACGCCACCGGGCGACGAGGAGGTGGCGGACCGTCTCGCCGAGGCCGTCGGTGGCATCATCGACCTTGACCACACGCTGGCCGTCGTCAGGTACTGGAAGGGTTTTCCGCCCGACACGGTTGTCATTGAGGTCGAGCCAGGTGACAGAGCCTTCGGGCTCGGCTTTTCTGACGAGGTTGAATCCATCGTGGACACGGTCCTCGAAATGATCCAGGAAGAGGTGGCCGCCGGTTTGGCCGCCGAGGCCCCGCCAGCTGTGGAGAGCGGTACGAGAAAGGCAGGCGAATGAGCCGGGAATACCAGCGAGTCGACATCGAGACGCTCAACTACGAGGAAGTCATGCCTCGGGTCGGCGAGCTTTACGACGAAATGATGACCCACCCCGATCCGGGCGTGCGCGACCGCGTCGAGGAGATGATGGACCTCTTCGATGTCTTCCACCGGGAGGGCCTCGGTCGCCTGGTGGAGATGATCCGGGCCTGGCGGGGGGAGATTTTCCTAGAGAACGTGGCCGACGACGACATCACCGGCTACTTCCTCGCCGCCTACGACTTCGGCGAGGCCCCGAACGACCGGGATGCCGCCGTCGCCGCCGACGCCGTCGACGCGGCCCTTGAGGAGCTCCGTCCGATGATCGAGTCCCACGGGGGCATGATCACCATCGAGGAGATCAAGGACGGCGTCGTCCGGTTGCAGATGATGGGTTCCTGTGACGGCTGCCCCAGCTCGGCGGCCACCCTCACCGGCGGCCTCGAGGAGGCCCTCCGCCGGCACTGGCCCAACTTCCGCCGCCTCGAGGTCGTCGAGCCCGGCGCCGAGGAGGCCCCCGCGGCCATGCCGGAGCCCGAGCCGGTCCTTCTCAAGATCGGGCGAAAGCCGATGTCGTTCTGATGGGTGTCGTTCTGATGGGTGTCGTTCTGGGATGTCGTTGTGAACGGTCGTGCCTGTGAGTGACCGGCCCGGGCAGACCGACCACGGCATCACCGGCAGCCTGACGGCGGAGGACATGGCCTACCGGGCACGCGCCCTGGCCCAGGCCCATCCCCTCACCGACCTGGCCCGTTCCTACATCGACCGATCCGTGGCCGAGCAGCGCACGTCCCAGCCCATCCCCGAAGTCGGGATCTGGGCCGGCGCCGCGGCCATCGGCGGGTACTGCCTGCGGCGGGTCGAGGAGTCCGAGGTCGGCATGGTGCTGGCCGTGGGCGACGACGGCCTGCCCGAGCTCGACGCCCTTGAGGAGACAACCTCCCGCATCGCCGCCGATCTGCGCGTCGAGGGGGGCGGTGGCCACATGCTCATCGACGAGGACCGCACCATTGAGGCCCTCGACCGCATCATCGCTTCTGAGGTCAGCCGCCGGCTCGACCACTGGAAGGACGATGTCGACCAGGCGGCCTGGGACGAACTCGAGGAGTATATTACCTGGTGGGCCGTGAAGGGGTACGCCCTGCGGACGGCCGAGACGGCCACCGGCGCGCTCCGTTGATCGGACGGCTGCGTTGACTTGGACGGCTGCATTGACTTGGACGGCTGCATTGACTTGGACGGCAGTGTTGTGACTTGGAAGGCAGTGTTGAGCTGGACGGCAGTGTTGAGCTGGACGGCAGTGTTGATCCGACCGTGCGGGCCGGTCGCGTCGGCCGTACGTTGACGCTGGTGGATGACCGGTTCGCGGCGTGGGACGCCCTCGCCGGCCTGCCCGAGGTGGAGGAAGTGGCCGCCGGCCCCACGCCGTTGCGGGTACTGGTGGCCGGCGTCGGGAACCTCCTGCGGGCCGACGACGCCTTCGGAGTGGTGGTATCCCACCGTCTCATGACCCTGGACCTGCCCGCCGGGGTGAAGGTCATCGAGACCGGCATCGGCGGTATCGCCCTGGTGCAGGAGCTCCAGGAGGGCTACGACGCCCTGGTCATCATCGACTGCGTCGACCGGGGCCGCCCGCCTGGCCACGTGATGCTGATCCTCCTCGATGTCCCCCACGTGGACGACATGGAGTGGGGCGAGCGCTACGACTTCCTGGCCGATGTCCACCTGGCCACGCCCGAACGGGCCTTGATCATGTCCAAGGCGTTGGGAGTGCTGCCGGAGAACACCCTGATGGTGGGGTGCCAGCCGGTGGACGCCGAGACGCCGGGCATCCCGATGTCGCCCGAAGTCACCGCCGCGTGCGACGTTGCCGTGCGCGAGATACTTGGCCATCTCGCCAAGCTGACCGGAGTCTCTACCGAACCATGAGTGACCAGTCCACCGTCGACTACAAGGCGGCTATCGAGGACCTCCAGAAGCAGCTGGCGGCGACATCGCGGGCCAGCCGGCCCCACGAGCACGCCGTGCTCGCCTATCGGCTGGGCTTGGCCCACGCCGAGTCGCCCTCTGGGAACCCCGCCGAGGGGCTGCGCAAGGCGCTGGCCTTCTACGACGTGGCCGCAGCCATCTTCGATCCCCGCTTCGAGCCGACCCAGCACGCCCGGGTCCTGAACGCGGCCGGCGCTGCCCACCGCGGCCTGGGCGACCGGCGGAAGGGGAGCGAGCTCTTCGAGAAGGCCGTCGCTCTGTTCGCCGAGGGTGGCACCGACAACGAGCGCGCCGCGGCCTACAACAACCTCGGGCTGTGCCGCACCGAGCTGGGCCAGGCCGCCGCCGGTATCGAGGCCTTCGACGCCGCCATTGCGCTGTTCGACAGCTACACCGACGAGGGCAAGCGGGGGATCATGTCGACCCTCCACAACCGGGGTCAGGCCCACAGCAGCCTGGGCACCGAGGAGAGCCTTGAGGCGGCGCTGGCCGACTTCGAGGAGGCCCGGGGGATGATCGACCCCGACGACAACCCGCTGCACCACGGCATGGTGGAGCACAGCGTTGGGGTGACCTGTAGCGCCCTGGCCCACCTGTCGGCCGACGGCCGCTCGGCCTTCCTCCAGGAGGCCATCCGGGCGTTCAACAACTCCCTGGAGGTCTTCACCCGGACCGCGTTCCCCTACTACCACGCCCTGGTGAAGCACAACCTGGGTATGGCGCACGAGGCCCAGGGTGGTACGGCCAACCTGCGTCGGGCGCTGGTCAGCTTCGAGGATGCCCTCGCCGTGTTCGACACCCGCCTGCACGCCGAGGCCTGGAAGCAGGCCTTCGCCAGCCTCGAGCGGGTGGAGAAGCAGCTGGCAGCCGGCGGGGTGAAGACCCGCACCGAGCATCTCGCCGCCCTGCTGGCCGTCATCGGGCTCGACGAACGCTCCGTCCTGGTGCGAGAGCGCATATTCCGGTACCTCGCCCTGCCCGATCCCCGCCGCACGCAGTCGATCGCCGAGATGGCGCGGGCCGTCGGCCTGCTCGGCTACGACGAAGGCCGGAAGGTGTACGAATCGATCATGAAACAGGTCATTGAGCTGCCCCAGGACACCCAGAGCCTGTCGATGCGGGCGATCATTGAGGGCCACCGCAGCATCTCCGAAGATGAGGCCCGCCTCGACGCTGACCGGGCTCTCGATCAGGCCATCGGCGATGCCCTGGGCGGCCCGCAACGGGTGTCCGTACGCGACTACCTGGAGGGCGAAGGGTGGGAGCGGCCATGAGCGATACTGACAGTGCAAGCCCCTCACCCCTGGAGGTGACCAGGGAGTTCGTCGACGCGGTGGTATGGGGCGACCACCAGAAGGTGTGGGCTTTCATGGGCCTTGAGGCCAGGACCACCGTCCTCAAGGTTGCCTCCGACCGCGGCATGGACGAGGCACTCGTCGCCCGGCTGCGGGACGGCACCGCCTCCGACGCCGAGCGCGACGACTTCCTGGCCGACCTGATCAACGGCCTTCGGGCCGACCTCGCCGGCAACGACCTCGACGCGCTGGTGTACGAGGACGATGCCGAGCCCATGGAGCCGGGACGGGCCCGGGTGGTCATCCTCGTGCCGGTGGCCATCGGCTTCGGGGGTAACCTGCCGGTCGGCTCGGGAGAGCGGGCGACCGAGGGGGCAGCGTGGAGGATCCCGCGGCGGGTGCCGCAGGTCACCACTTGAGCGGTAACGCCGCCGGCGGCGAGTCGCCGGCCAACACCGCCGGCGGCGAGCCGC
>JANMRJ010001036.1:0-3225 GCA_031370985.1 Acidimicrobiales bacterium | reverse complement strand
GATCGTGTCCGCGACGCCATATTCCGAGCGGCCCCCACGCTTCGCCTACGCACTCACCGACGAGGGCGCCGAGCTGGCCGGCGCCCTGCGCCTCCTGGCCCAATGGGGCGCCGGCCAGTCGCCCGACTCCGTCGAGCCGTTGCGCCACTCCCCCTGCGGCAGCCCGCTGGAGGCCCGCTGGTACTGCCCCACGTGCAACTCCACCGAGGGGGCGACGACCAGCGCCGATGACGACGTCCGGTTCCTTTGACCCTTCGTTGGGCCCTCGCCGGCCTGGCCGTACTGGCCTCCGCGTGCAGCGCCGGCGCCGACAGCGCCCCGGTGACCGCGGCCGACTACCGGTTCGACAACCTGCCGGCGGCGGTCAAGGTCGGCACGAAGCTCAGCCTCAAGAACGCCTCGGCGACGGAGCTCCACGAGATGCTCGTCGCCCGGCTGCCCGACCGCGAGCAGCGCAGGGCCGAAGCGCTGGTCAAGCTGCCCCCCAGCCAGCTCGACGCCCTCCTCGCCGGCGCCACCGTCACGGTCCTGGTGCGGGCACCGGCCGGCGCCCCGCTGATCCGGGCCCTCGGCGACGGCAAGCTCACCGAGAAGGGCCGCTACCTGGTGATCTGCACGATTCCCATGGGCGTCGATCCGACGGCCTTCCTCGCCGCCACGCGCGGACGTTCCGACGCGCCAATCCCCAAAGGCGGCCCGCCCCACTACACCCTCGGGATGTACGGCGAAATCCGGGTCGAGTAACCCGAACTCGGGAGGTTTTGGAGAGCGCAGAGCGTCCAGAACGTAACGTTTTCATCCTGTTAACTGCACCACCTGGTGCTCCACTCGTGAGGAGCCTTGCTGGGGGAGATCCCGGCTCACACCAGCGACAGCTGTTCGTCCTCCTGCAGCTGAACGACCTGCTCCCTCTTGCGGCCGATCTGAATCAGGCTCTCGTTCAGGCCGGCGACCTCTCCCAGCCAGCCCCGCTCTTCGGCTTCGCGGAGCCGATCAGAGGTGTTGTCCTCCAGCTCGACCAGACGATGAAGCTGAGACGGATCAACTCGTAGGAAGGGGCATCGGACGCAGGCGTGCTCGTGGATGCACGGCGTGCCGTAGGGGCGTCCACAGTCTCCGAGCGCCACCTTGCGGAGTAGGAAGTGCTCCTCGAACTCCAGCCATTCCGCGGGTGTCGGCTCCCGGTACTCATCGCTGGGCCGTTCTTGACGTCGGCGGGCGATGTAGGCCTCGAAGTGGCGGATCACCTCCTCCGGGTAGACGGCGACGTAGCGCTGAGTGGTGCTCAGGTCCATGTGACCGAGCAACTTGGCGCCGATGTGGATGGGGAGACCGCTGTTGACGATCTCTGTAGCGAATATCCGCCGGAAGTCGTGCGGAGTGAAATGAAGGGGTTGCCCATCGACCTCGGCAAGCCCGGCGCGCTCCGCTGCACGCCTGAGCAGCTTGAGCACGAAGGCGTGGCCGTGGACGACACGACGCTGGCCAAGTGCTCGCTGGAAGAGGAAGGGAAGAGGCTCACTGAAGACCCGCTCGTAAGAGTCATAACGGGCAACCAGCGGGACCACGCCGCCACGTCCTCTGATCCTGCGCAGGATCCTGGCGAGGACGTGCACTAGCTCGGGCGACATGGGGATGACCCTCTCCCGGTCGGTCTTCGACGGCGAGACTTGCAAGAGGGGGGTGACCTGCCCGTCGCGCCGGACGTATTGGCGCAAGCCGAGGTGTGAGAGCTCCAAGAGCTCCTCGACGCGAACCCCGGTCAGGCGCAGGACCTCAATTACCGCCCAGGCCCAGAAGGCGTCGTCTTCGGTCCAAGACAGGTCGATCCGTCGTTGGTCGCCGAACTGCTCCTGCACCAGAACCTTGGGACCTGGGCGATATTCGCGGCCCACCCGGAGGTAGCGACGGTCCTCGACCGAGAAACCCTCCCCGATCCCAACTGCGCTGGCAGCGGCGATGAGGACCTCCGTCTCCGTCATCCACGCCTGGGCCGAGCGCGCCAGCGTGGGGAGCAGCGGGGCGAGGGTTCGCGAGCGCGCATGGAGGCGGGCTGTGTTCTTCAGGGCGACCTTGTTGTGGTCCTTCATCTCATGGGCGAAGACGGGGCAGGGTGCGGCCCACTGTCCCCAGCGTTCCGGTTCAGCAAGGGCCCATTCGGCGAGGTCGAGGTAGAAGGCCCGCACCATGACCAGGATCTTGAAGTAGCTGACCGGAGCCATGCGGGCCTTCATCCGACGCTTCCACGCCTCGATCACGACCGGATCGAGATGGAGCGAGGAGATGCCGGGGTGGTGCTCCTCGAAGATCGCCCCAGAACAGATTGGCGAGGTAGTAACACGTCGCCCAGAGGCTCCCGTAGTCCAGGGCGGGCGCCCGGTGCTTCACATACTCGACGAGAACATCTCGGATGGGCCGGCACACCAGCTGGTTGCGATCGATGATGTCCTCGACACTCGAGCGGCCAACGGCCATGGACTCCTGCCAGGTCTGGGCCTGACCGGCCAGGAAGCCGATCCGGCGGAGCAGCTGCCAGGGGACATGCAACGAGGGCGTCCGGTCCATCGCCTGCAGAGCAGAGGCGTAGGCGAGGAAGTCCTCCCTGGTGATGTCGGCCATCACTTTGCCGGTGGTGACCAGAATGCGAACCAGGGTCAGGTTGGCGAGCAGGAGGGCGTTCTGGTGCAGGCCCCAATCGTCGGCGGCTGCACGAATTCGAGCGAAGTCTTCGAGGTCGTTCACCTCCCGGAACCTTGCATTGAGGCCCCTGGGCTTGGCCATGGCGATCCAGGAGTAGCTCGGGCGAACGACACGAAGGGACATGAGTGTGGCCACGGCACGTGGAGAGTTGCGAGCGTTCAGCCCGGTCGATGCCAGCCACTCCGTGCCGAGGTCCTCGACGCCCGAAGCCACCCACTTCGCCGGCCAGTCCTTTCCGGGAAACTGCTCCAACCACCGAGCAAAGACGATCGTCGTCGCCCGCCGGCGCTCCCGCCACGGCGCGTCCTCACACTGTCCGAGGTTGAGTGCGGCCTCCCCAAGCTCGTCGACGGTGGCGCGGAGGAACCGGTCGGGCAGCCCGACCGGGGTCGCGCCTGGACGGGCGAACCGGGGGTCGCCCCCCAGCCGCCTTAGGCCTGGCGCCGGCTCCGCGAGGTCCTCTGATTGGCGGACACCGCTCGGCGGAGCGCTCAACTGAAAAGCTCCCGCAGCTCGGCGTCGTCG
>JANMRJ010001017.1:0-1491 GCA_031370985.1 Acidimicrobiales bacterium | reverse complement strand
CCAAAGCGCCAAAAATGTATACTCAGATGCGAGTTTGGATAGTTAGCGACCCGTTGGCCGGGATTCCACGAGTGGTGCCTCACAATGAAGTTGTTCTCGCTATTGGAGTCGACTACGTCGAAATTCCCATTCCCAAGGTTGGACACAATGAAGGTAACTGCTCAGCCTATTCGGCGGGGCGGAGGATCCACCACTCTCCGCGCGATTTTGGCTAGACCCTGTGGCGATGGCCACGGAACGAGAGGTTGAGCTCGAAGCGGAGTGCGTGACGCTGCGGCTGTTGGTCAACGCCCAAGGCGAGCTGATCGCCACGCTGGAGTCCAAGGTTGCCGACCTGACCGCTCGTCTGGGCCAGGACTCCTCAAATAGCTCGGCTCCTCCATCTCGTGACGGACGAGATCGCCGTGTTCGCCGTGCCGCCGAGCGTGCCGAGGCCAAGGCCAAGCGCCAGGCCGCCGGCGGCGAGGCCCGCAAGCCGGGCAAGCAGACCGGCGCCCCTGGTTCCACCCTGTGCCGGCGGGTACCCGACGCCACGGTCGTCCACGTTCCGGTCAACTGCGGTGGCTGCGGTGAAGACCTCACCGACGCTCCGGTCGTTGGCCAAGCCACCCGCCAGGTGCTCGACATCCCCGAGCCCGCCCTGGTGGCCACCGACCATGTGGCCCAGCGCCGACGCTGTGGGTGTGGGCACGACAGCGTGGCCGCCTTCCCTCCCGAGGCCACCGGGCCGGTGTGCTGGGGACCGAAGGTCAAAGCCAACGCCGCCTACCTGATGGCCCGCCAGCACCTTCCATTGGAGCGCTGCGCCGAGGCCATGGACGTTCTCTTCGGCGCCCCCATCGGTGAAGGCACCCTGGCCGGGATCCTCCCCGACGCCGAGGGACGGCTCAAAGGTTTCCTCGATCAACTGATGACGTTGCTGCGGAGCTGTCCGGTCATCAATGCCGATGAGACATCGGTGCGGGTGGGCACAGGACTGGCGTGGGTACACACGGCGAGCACCCCGGGCCTGACCCTGCTGTCCTATGACCGGGGCCGGGGCATCGACGCCATCATCGAGATCGGCGTGCTTGCCGGCTATGAGGGCACCATCGTGCACGACGGGCTCTCCACCTATGACCGAGTGGAGCTGGCCGGGGCCACACACGCTCAATGTGGGGCGCATCTCCTGCGCTACCTGGACAAGACCGCCAAGTGCTGGGCGCAGCGGCACTGGCCGGCGGCCATGCGGGCCGTGCTCCTGGCCGCCAAGGCCGCCTCCGAACAGGCAGCCGCCGCCGGGCTGCCCAGCGTGCCCGCCGCCATCGCCGGCCCGATCATCGGCCGCTACAACGCGGCGCTGGACCAGGCCTTCTTGGGGCTTCCCGCCGGACCACCGCCCCGGCTCAAGCACACGGGCCATTGGACCATCCCACAGCGGGAGGCGTGGAACCTGGCCACCCGGATGCGCCGGGACGCCGATCAGGTCCTGCGGTTGCTGGTCGACACCCG
>JANMRJ010000977.1:0-2887 GCA_031370985.1 Acidimicrobiales bacterium | reverse complement strand
ATCGTGGCCGAGGCCGACCTGGTGGTCGTCTACGGCACGGCTTCCGGCACCCACGACGGCCCGTTCATGGGCCTCCCGCCGACAGGGCGCGTCCTGCGCTGGACGGGCATCGCCATCTACCGCCTCGACGGCGACGGGCTGATCGCCGAGCGCTGGCAAGAGGTCGACGCCCTGGCGCTGATGGGCCAGCTGGGCCTCCTGCCGCCGATGCCGGGGGCGCCGCCGGCGCCGCCGACGCCGGCGGACGGGGGCGAGTAGCCGCCGGCGCCGATGACCGGGCGACCGCCCCCGGCCCGCTCACCGTCAGGCTGCGTTTGGTCAATCGGTGGTGCCATGGCGCGCCCAAGTGACCAAATGCTCGCAGGCAGTCGCCGATGTCGGCGTCTGGACCGGCCTCCCGGGCGGGTGTCATGCGGCCGGATCTTCGTCGGCGGGCTCCCGGGCCTGGGCGTGGCGCTCGGCTGCCCAGGCGGCCGACTCCTGGCACAGCGCGGGGTGGAACTTCCAGCGGGCCAGCTGGTGCTCGGCGGCCGCTACATCCTCGCCCAGTTCCAACAGGCTGAGGGCGAGGCGCCGGCTCCGCCGGCGCTGCTGCTCGTGCGCCGGCAGCTGGAGCTCGGTCTCCTGCCAGGCCTGATGGGCGGCCACCAGCTCGGGTGGGAGGCGCAGGATCTGCCGGCGGGTGAGGGGCGGGAGCTTGCGGCGCACGGCCAGCATGCCGTCGGGCCGGGCCTCGGCCACGTCGAACTGGCAGCATCGGGACAGCGCCCGCATGAACGGTGAGTGCCGCCCGCCCCGGGCGCCGAGGCCGAGCGCGGCGGCAGTGGCGGCCAGGTCGAGGTCGAAGCCCTCGGGCGTCGCGTCGAGCCGGTTGGCCATGTGCCGGACCAGCCAGGTGGTGGAGGGGCCGAGGATGCCGAGCCAGAAGCGCTCGACGTAGGCGGAGCGGGGGTCGTGGCCCAGTGCGTCGATGACCGGGTCGGGCCAGGGACGGACGGGCAGGATGGTGACGGATGGGACATCCGCCGGGAGCAGGGAAACCGTGCTCAAGGGAGCCTCCGGAGAACGGGGGACCGCGGCAGGGAGAAGTTGGGAGAGGAAGTTTCGTGTTCTTTCATTACACTCTACGCACCGGTGGATGTCAAACAGTGAGGGCTGCGCACGCCGTCGTCGCCGGCGCCGGCCGCATCGTCGTCCTCACTGGCGCCGGCATCTCCACCGACTCCGGGATCCCCGACTTCCGGGGTCCGCAGGGGGTCTGGACCAAGGATCCGTCTGCCCAGCGCAGCTCGCACATTTCCGAGTATGTGGCCGACGCCGCCGTCCGCCGGCGCATGTGGCAGATGCGGCTGGCGTCGCCGGAGGTCATGTGCCTGGACTGTGGCGACCGCGGCCCGATGGCGCCGGTGCTCGACCGCCTGCGGGCCGGCGAGGACGACCCGCGCTGCCTGCGCTGCGCCGGCCTGCTCAAGTCGGCCACCGTCTCCTTTGGCCAGCCCCTCGTGACCGCCGACCTGCGCCGGGCCGAGGCGGCGGCCCTGCACTGTGACCTGCTCCTCGCCGTCGGCTCCACCCTCACCGTCTCGCCGGCCTGCAACGTCGTCGATGTGGCCGCCGGCGCCGGCGCCCGGGTGGTGATCGTCAACGCCCAGCCCACGCCGTATGACGCTATCGCCGAGGCCGTGGTCCGGGAGCCCATCGGCGAGGCGCTGCCGGCGCTGGTCCGTCTGTAGGGCGAGGGGCGGGAATGTCGACCTGCGCGGTAGGGTTTCCTAGGTCTGAACCACTTTCTTTTCGAGGATCGACACATGCCCACCTTCCGTGACCTTCTGGCCCAGGCGAAGTCCTCGATCCGTGAGGTCGACACCGCCGGCGCAGAAGCCGCTATCGCCGCCGCCCCGGCCACCGTCGTGCTCGACGTGCGCGAGGCCGACGAGTACGAGCAGGGTGCCCTGCCCCATGCCGTGCATATTCCCCGAGGCCATCTGGAGAGCCAGGTCGAGAGCCGCCTGGCCGACAAGTCAGCCCCGGTGGTCGTCTACTGCGCCGGCGGCACCCGGTCCGCATTCGCGGCCCGCACCCTGGCCGAGCTGGGCTACACCGATGTGTCGAGCGTGGCCGGTGGCTTCAACAAGTGGAAGAACGAGAACCGTGACTGGGTCGCCCCCCGCACCCTGAGTGCCGACCAGCGCAACCGCTACCAGCGCCACCTCCTCCTCCCCGAGGTGGGCGAGGCCGGCCAGCAGAAGCTGCTCGACTCCAAGGTCCTCCTCCTCGGCGCCGGCGGGCTCGGCTCACCGGCCGCCCTGTACCTGGCCGCCGCCGGCGTGGGCACGCTGGGCATCGTCGACATGGACGTGGTCGACGAGTCCAACCTCCAGCGCCAGATCCTCCACAACATGGACCGGGTGGGGGACCGCAAGGTCGACTCGGCCAAGAAAACGCTGGTGGCCCTCAACCCCGACGTGAATGTCGTCACCTACGACGTGCGTCTCGGCGCCGACAACATCCTCGACGTGATCGACGGGTACGACATCATCGTCGACGGCACCGACAACTTCCCGACCCGGTACCTGGTCAACGACGCCTCGCTGGTCAAGCGCATCCCGGTGGTCCACGGCTCGATCTTCCGTTTCGACGGCCAGATCACCGTCTACCACCCCTTCGTCGGCCCTTGCTACCGCTGCCAGGTGCCCGAGCCGCCGCCGCCGGAGCTGGCGCCGTCATGCTCGGAGGCCGGCGTGCTCGGCGTGCTGCCCGGCATCATCGGCTCCATCCAGGCCATGGAGGCCATCAAGTTGCTGCTCGGCCTGGGCGACCCCCTCGTCGGCCGCCTGCTGGCCTACGACGCCATGGAAGAGTCCTTCCGCACCTTCAAGATCAAACG
>JANMRJ010000973.1:0-2804 GCA_031370985.1 Acidimicrobiales bacterium | reverse complement strand
TACTTCCGTCCGGCGGGTACCCGACAACCTCAGGCTACTTCCCCGTACCTTGCCCCCTGGCGACACCGACCCGATCACTGGGCCTTCTCGACGGGCGAATCCTGGTCGCCGGATGGGTGACCGCGTACCTGCTCGACCTTGCCCAGGATTCGGGAACACCGGGGTCGATGTGGGGGTCATCTCGACCCGCCCGGCCTGCGCTGCCTCAGCCCGGGAAGTAGCCCACCACGTCGAAGATGACGTGCGTCGAACCCTGATTGTTGTAGACCGTCACGTTGCCGTTGGCCCCGACCTTGGCCACCACCAGGTTGGGCACGTCCTGGCCCGGCACCACGTTGAGGTTCGAGGCGTCGGGGCGGGCTTGGCCGGCGGGGAAGACGGTGAGAAACGTGCCGGCGCTGGCCTCGGTGGCGGTGACGTTCAGCACCACGGCGGCCACGCCGCTGCCCGGCACGCCGCCCACGCCCGTGACCGTCACATCGCGTGCCTGGCCGGGTCCGATCTTGGTCGTCGACCGGCTGTCGAAGATGCGGGCCGGTGTGAGCGAGGTGAAGCAGGTTGCGCCCGAGGGGTGCCACCCCACCACGTCGAAGATGACATCGATAGCGCCTTGGTTGTTGTAGACGGTCACGTTGCCACCGGTGCCGACCTTGGCCACCACCAGGTTGGGGACATCCTGCCCCGGCGCCACGTTGAGGTTCGACGCATCGGGTCGGGCCTGGCCGGTGGGGAAGACGGTAAGGAAGGTCGCAGCGCTGGCCGCCGTTGCAGTCACGTTCACGACCACGGCCCCTACGCCCATCGACGGGACGCCTCCCACGCCCGTGACCTGGATGTCGCGGGTCTGGCCGGGGCCGATCTTGGTGGTCGATCGGGTGTCGAGGATGCGGGCGGGCGTGAGCGAGGTGAAGCAGGTCGCCGCCGGCCGGTACCAGCCGACGACGTCGAAGATGACGTCGACCGTTCCCTGGTTGTTGTAGAGGCCGACCGCACCGTTCGCCCCGACCTTGGCCACCACCAGGTTCGGGATGTCCTGGCCGGCCACCACGTTGAGATTGGACGCGAACGGTCGGACCTGTCCGGCCGGGAAGACGGTCAGGAACGTGGAAGCACTGCCTCCGGTGGCGGTGACGTTGAGCACCACCGAGTCCACGCCCGAGGCGGGGACACCGCCGGTGCCGGTCACCACCACGTTTGCCGTCTCCCCCGCGCCCAGCTTGCCGAGGTGGCCGCCGACGCTGCCCCGCGTGTCGAGGATGCGGGCCGGTGTGAGCGAGGTGAAGTCCTGTCCAGCCGTCAGGGGCGCCACGGTGAGGGTGAAGCTCTGCGTGGCGTTCGGCGACACCCCGTTGGTCGCCGTGAAAGTCAGGCTGTAGGTGCCGGCAGTGCCCGCCGCCGGGGTACCGCTGAGCACGGCCGTGCCAGCGTTGAAGGTGACCCCGGCGGGGAGGGCGCCGGACTCTGACAGCGTGGGCGCCGGGGACCCGGTGGAGGTGACGGCGAAGCTACCGGCGGTGCCGACGGTGAAGGTGGCGTTGTTGGCGCTGGTGATGATGGGGGCCTGGCTTGTGCCGGCGGCCATGCCGGCGTTGATCCCCGATGTGGTGAACCCACCAGTCACCACGACGACATCGGCGGAGGCGACATCGGGCTTGTTGTTGTAGTGCTCGGTGACGTAGTCGACGGTGCCTATGCAGTCTTCGAACCTCACCTTGTAGCTGCCAGGGGCGAGCCCGGCGTAGGTGTAGGTCCCGTCGGCCGCCGTGTTGGGCCGCGAGAAGCTCGCGCCGCCGGTGGCGGGGAACGCAGAGACGCAAATGTTGGCCAGCGGGGCGCCTGTCGCATCGGCCACGACGGTGCCGGAGATGCGCCCGGCAACGGCGAGGCTGGCGTCGATCCCCGGGGTCGTGGCCCCGGCGGCGACTGAGACGAGGGTGGCGGACATGAAACTCTGGCTGTTGTCGTAGAACTCGGTGGCGAAGTCGATGCTGCCGACACAGTCACTGAACCGCACCCGGTAGGTCCCGACCGCTAAGCTGGTGATGACGTAGGCGCCGTTCGATGCCGTCGGGGCACTGGATGCATTCGAGGTGCCGGTGGCTCCGGCGGTCGGGAACACTCCGGCGCACATGCCCGCCAGCGGGGACCCGCTCCCATCGGCGACGATCGTGCCCGAGATGGAACCGGCGGCGGCCATGCCGGCGTTGATGCCGGGGGTGGTGGCCCCGGCGGTCACCGTGACGACATCGCCGGCGGTGAAGTCAGGCTTGTTGTCGTAGTACTCGGTCACGTAGTCGACGCTGCCGACACAGTCTTCGAACCGCACCTTGTAGGTGCCGGGGAGGAGCCCGGTGGCGGTGTAGGTGCCGTCGGCGGCCGTGGTTGGCCGGGAGAAGACGGTTCCGCCGCTGGCCAGGGACGAGGAGACGCAGATGCCGGCGAGCGGAGCGCCCGTGGCGTCGGCCACGACGGTACCGGAGATCCGGCCGGCGGTGGCCAGGCCGGCGTTGATCCCCGATGTCGTCGCTCCCGCCGCCACCGAGACGGGGGTGAAACCGTTGAAGAGCTGGGTGTTGTCGTAGTACTCGGTGGCGTAGTCGACGCTGCCGACGCAGTCGCTGAACCGCACTCGGTAGGTGCCGACGGCAAGTCCGGCGATGGTATAGACGCCGTTCGCTGCCGTCGGTGCACTTGAGACACGCGAGGTACCCGTGGCTCCGCTGGTCGGGGCCACCCCGGCGCACATCCCAGCGAGTGGGGCCCCGCCGGCATCCGCGACGATCGTGCCCGAGATGGAGCCGCCG
>JANMRJ010000954.1:0-7606 GCA_031370985.1 Acidimicrobiales bacterium | reverse complement strand
GGTGGTCGCGGCCGCCGCCCGCCCCGGCGCGGGCCGCCCCGGCGCCGGCCGACCCGGCTCCTCGGAGCGGCAAGGTCGCGGTCGGCGACGCCCGGTGCGGCCGGCCGAGCGCGGCCTCCACCTCGTCGACGGTGTCGGCGGCCATGGCCCGGTAGGTCGTGAGCTTGCCGCCGGCGATGGTGACGAGGCCGTCGGGGTTGCGGGTCACCCGGTGCCGGCGGGACAGGTCGGCGCTGCGCTGGTTGGGCGCCCCGGCCACCAGCGGGCGCAGGCCGGCCCACGTGCCGACGACATCGGCGGGGGTGAGCGTGGTGGTGAGGGCGGTGTTGACCGCGTCGAGCAGGTAGGCGATGTCGCCGGCGGTGCACGTCGGGGTATCGAGCGGGCCGTCGTAGTCGGTGTCGGTGGTGCCGACGTAGACCCGGGCCGCGCCGGGCCACCCGACGACGAAGATCGACCGGCCGTCGGTCGGTACGGTCAGCACCAGGGCGACATCGGTCGGGATGCGGTCGGCGGGCACAGTGATGTGGACGCCCTTGGCCGGCCGGGTCGACGCCGGCCCGCCGACGCCCGCGACACCGTCGGCCCACACGCCGGCGGCGTTCACCACGACCGACGCCCAGACCTCGAACGATCGCCCGTCGGCCTCGACCGATGCACCGGCCACCCGCCCGCCGGCGCCTCGTAACAGGCCGGTGACGGTGACGTGGTTGGCGGCGACCGCCCGGTGGTTGAGGACTGCGGTACGGACGACGGCCAGGGTGAGGCGGGCGTCGTCGGCCTGGGCGTCAAGGTAGAGGTGGGCGCCCACGAGACCGTGCGTGCGCAGCGCTGGCGCATGCGTCAGCGCGTCCGAAGTTGACAAGCGCCGGTGGACTTGGCCGATGCGGAAGCCGCCGACGAGGTCGTAGGCCCACAGGGCGGACGAGACGGCCCGGATCTTGGCCCGGCTGCCGTAGGAAGGAACCAGGAACGGCAGCGGCCGGACCAGGTGCGGCGCGTTGCGGAGGAGGCGCTGGCGCTCGCGCAGCGCCTGGGAGACAAGGAGGTAGTCGCCCTGGCTCAGGTACCGGAGCCCGCCATGGACCAGCTTGGACGACCGCGACGATGTGCCCGAGCCGAAGTCGTCCCGTTCAACCAGGGCGGTGCGCAGGCCCCGTGCCGAAGCGTCGAGGGCGACGCCGGCGCCGGCGATACCCCCGCCGACGACCAGCACGTCGAAGCGCTCCGAGCCGAGCAGCCCGAGAGCCGTGCCCCGGTCGAACGTCACGCCCGCCGGACCGGGCTCACGCCTGCCGGGTGAGCTCGGCGTAATTCGTGAGCAGGCCGTCGCGCATCAGGCGGGGGACATCGCCCCGCTGGCGCCCCGACCCGCGCTCGTCGTGGGCGGTCTCGCTCATCGGCGCATCCTACGGTGAGCCTTGCCGGCCTCCGGCGCGCCCAGTGGGGCCGTCGGGCCCAAACAAAGTGGACTTCGGCAACTCTTTCGTTGGATAATTACCAGGGTCGTGTCCACCGGTTGGATCGCAACCAGGTTTGGAACCGAGCCGAGAGAGGAAGGTGAACTGCAATGGAACTGTCCTGGCGTCTTCGAGGCGCGTGCCGAGGGCTGGACCCCGAGATCTTCTACGCCCCGTCGGACGACGACGGCGTCGATGGGGCGAAGCAAGTTTGCAGCACGTGCGTAGTGCAAGAGCAGTGCTTGGAATTCGCGTTGGAGAACCGCGAATCCGAGGGGATCTGGGGCGGGGCCACCGAGAAGGAGCGCCGTCGCATCCTGCGCCAGCGCCGCAAGACCGCAGCCGCCTGATCCAGTTCCCGGCGTGCGCCGGACCGGACCGGGCCGCTACCGTTCCTCGCCGTGAACCTTGCTGAGCTCGGAGGATGGCCTGCGGTCCTCGGACCCCTGACCGCCGGCCGCGACCTGGGGGCGGACCAGGTAACCGCGGCGGTGACCGAGATCCTGCAGGGCGCAGCCACGCCGGCCCAGATCGCCGCCTTCGCGGTCGGCCTGCGCATGAAGGGCGAGACGGTCGAGGAGATGGCCGCCTTGCTCGATGTCATGCGTGCCTTCGGTGAGCGGGTCGACCTGGCGCCTGGCACCGACGCGGTCGACACCTGCGGCACCGGTGGCGACCGGGCGTGCACGATCAATGCCTCGACGGTCGCCGCCCTGGTTGTTGCCGGCGCCGGCGCCAAGGTGTGCAAGCACGGGAACCGGTCGCAATCGTCGCAGTGCGGCTCCGCGGACCTCCTCGAGGCCCTCGGCGTCGCCATCGACGTTGCCCCGACGACCGTGGCCGACTGTGTCGATCGGGCCGGGATGGGCTTCTGCTTCGCGCCTCGGTACCACCCGGCCTTCCGCCACGTCGGGCCGACCCGACGCGAGCTCGGCGTGCCGACCGTCTTCAACTTCCTCGGCCCGGTGGCCAACCCGGCGCGGGTCGGTCGCCAGGTGCTCGGGGTGAGCGACCCGGCCATGGCGGCCAAGCTGATCGGCGTGCTCCAGGCCCAGGGAGCGACGCGGTCGCTGGTCGTCTACGGCCACGACGGCCTCGACGAACTGTCGACCATCACCACCTCCACCGTCGTGGAGCTCCGTGACGGGGAGGTGCGGACCTACGAAGTCGACCCGGTGGCCCTGGGCCTCAAGCCCGCCACCCTGGACGACATCCGGGGCGGCGATCCTTCGGCCAACGCGGAGGTGGCCCGGCGCATCCTCGGCGGCGAGGGTGGGCCCCGCCGGGAGTTCGTCCTGCTTAACGCGGCCGCCGGCCTGGTGGCGGCCGGCGTGGCCGACGATCTGGCCGAGGGCCTGGCCGCGGCGACGGCATCGGTCGACGAGGGTCGGGCCGCCGCCGTGCTCGACCGCCTGGTGGCCGTGTCGAACGAGGCGTCCTCGTAGGAGCCAGAACCCTTCCCGTACGGCCGAGCGGCCGCACGGGAAGGTGTAGGCAGGTCAGCAGCTCCGGGCGGTCGTAACCCCCGAGCAGAGGTCGCGACCAGTCCCCCCGTCACCGATGTCGGTGCCGCCGCCGCCAACGATGGTGTCGCCGCCGGCGCCGCCGAACATCTTGTCGTTTCCAGGGCCTCCGATGAGCTGGTCGATGCCGCCCATTCCCAGCATGCGGTCGTTGCCGCCGTTACCGATGATCTGGTCGTTGCCCTCGGACCCGCAGATGATGTCGTCGCCCGGGGTCCCGACGATCCGGCCGCTGCCGTAGATCGTGCACAGCGGCTGCCAGTCGCACCGCTGGTCGGTGGCCACGTTGTTCGTCAGCCGGCTGACGCCGCTGCCATCGGAGGCGTTCATCGTGAAGATCTCGCCGAAGCCGTCCGGCCCGCCGGCCCGCCCGCTGTTCCAGCCGATCCTCGTGCCGTCGGGCGACCAGAACGGGAAGATGTCGAAGCTGCCTTGCACCGGACCGGTGTTGGTGGTGAGGCGCGTGCGGCCGGTGCCGTCGGCGTTGATGCGGTAAATCTCCTCGCCGGCAGCGTCGTCGAGCCGGCTGTGGAACGCCAGCATGGTGCCATCGGGTGACCACACCGGCCAGGAGTCCTCACCCGGTGAGTTGGTGATGTCGACCAGGCCGGTGCCGTCGGGGTTCATCAGGTGGACATCGGCGGCCACGTCGACCTGGCGGGTGCTGATGGCGATCTTGTCGCCGTTGGGCGACCACGCCGGCAGCGAGTCTTCCGCCGTACTGCTCATCAGCAGGGTGTCGTTGGTGCCGTCCACATCGATCCGGTAGATGTCGAACGACCTGCCGGCGTTGCGGGTGGTCTGATAGACGATCTGGTCACCGCCGGGGCTGAAGTTGGCGGCGCCGTTGCCGTGACCGGTCGCCGGGCTGAAAGTGAGGCGCCGCACGTTGCTCCCGTCGGAGTTCATCAGGTACAGCTCGGTGCGCCCGTCCCGGTTGCTCTCGAACACGATCGTGCGCCCGTCGGGGGAGTACCGCGGCCGGCTGTCTGATGCCGGGTTGTTGGTGAGGTTGGTGGCGCCGAGCTCAGTGCCGTTGGCGTTGAAGGTGAAGATCTCGTTGTTCCCGGTTCGGCTCGTCTGGCAGGCGATGACACCGTTGGTCCCCGGGAACCCGGCGCCGGCGCCGGTCGACCCCCACATCAGGCCCGACGCCACGACTGCCACTGTCGACCCGATCACTGTCGACCCGATCACGCCGATCCGCCGGCCGACTTGTTTCCGCTGCCCCGTCATGACTCCCCGTTCTGCGCCAAGGCGCCGTCGTCGATCCCTCGTCCGGATCCTCGGCCGACAGTGTCGGTCCCTGGTCCGATCCTCGGCCGACAGTGTCGACCGCCCGGCCTGCCGCTGGCAATGACTGTCTCACGCATCTATCGCGCTTGGGACCGCTTGGGCGGGCGCGGGCCATCGGCCTGCACCTGGGCGTGGCCGGCCTGGGGGTTCAAGGTCGTCGCACGCGATACGCGCCGACATACCGCACCGAATTGCCCACTCTCGGCTCAGATCGAGTCCAAGAACCCCGACAGCGCCAGCCACCAGGCCTCGGGCTGCTCGAGTTGGGGGACGTGGCCGGCCCCCGGCAGGACAGTTAGGTGTGATCCTGGAATGGTGGCGGCCAGGCGCCGGCAGTCATCGAGCATGGTCGTGTCGAGCTCGCCAGCGACGACCAGCGTCGGCACGTCGAGCGTCGCCAGCCGGTCGAGGCGGTCCGCTTGGGAGACGAACAGGGGGGCCATGGCCATCCACATGTCGGGCGACGTGGCCTCCAGCCGGGCCCGGGACTCCTCGGCCCAACCTGGGCGGGCCTCCTGGAGGCGCTCAAAGGCAGCGATCGACTCGGGGTTCTCGGCGCGGCGGGCGGCCATGGCGTCGGCCAGCCCGGTCATGCCGGCTTCCCGCACCACCCAGCAGCCGAGCTGGACCAGCTCCATGGTGATCCCGGGCACCGGGCCGTGGAAGGTGCTGGCCAGCAGTAGCCCCGTCAGCCGAGACGGGTGGTCGAGGGCCACGAGCTGGGCGACAGCGCCGCCCATCGAGTGCCCGACGAGAGCGAAGCGGTCCCAGGCCAGGTGGTCGGCCAACCCCAGCACGTCGCCGGCCATCAGCTCGAAGCTGTAGGCGCCGGCGCCGGCCGGGCAGTCGCTGGCGCCGTGGCCCCGCAGATCGGGGGCGACGGCGTGCCACCCGCGGTCGGCCAGGGCATCCAGGACGCCGTCGACCTCGGCCCGCTCCGCGGTGAAGCCGTGGACCAGCATGACCGGCCGGCCGCCCTCGCCGGCGTCGCCGACCTGAAGAGAGACATCGCCGAGGTCGACGGAGCGGGTGCGCATCGGGCGGGCAGGTTACCCAGTGGTGAACAGACGGTGCCGGAACCGGGCGGAGGGCGCGTAGTCTGGAGGAGTGGAGGGGAGGCGCAAGGCACGGCTGTTGCTCGGGCTCAGGGTCGTGGCCAGCGGGTTCATGCTCGCCCTGCTCGTGCCCCGGATCCACCTGGTGTCGCTGTTCCCGAAGCACCAGCTCTCGACCATCGGGTGGCTCGCCGGCAGCCTGGCCGTCTACACCGTCGCCGTCGTCCTGTCGACCGTGCGCTGGGCCCAGGTGCTCCAGGCGCTGGACATCCCCTCCGACATGAAACCGCTGCTCTCCCACACCCTCGCCGGCATGTTCGTGTCGAACTTCCTGCCCAGCACGGTGGGCGGCGATGTCCTGCGGGTGACCCGCCTCTCGGCCGCCAACGGCCAACGCCAGACCTCGGTGGCGTCGGTGGTGGTCGAGCGCCTGACGGGGTTCCTGGTGCTGCCGTTCATCACTCTCGTCGCCCTCGTCGGGAACCGCACGCTCCTGCACCTCGGCCGGGCCAGCCGCCTGAGCCTCACCCTGGCCCTGGTGACCCTGGCTGCCCTGGTCGCCATCGTGGGTCTGGTCTCCAGCCCCAAGGTGGGCGAGCGGTTCGCCGGCCGGTCGTGGCTCGGCTTCGTCGCCGCCGTGCACCTCGGCCTGGGCCGCCTCCGGCGCGACCCTGGCGCGGCGGTGGCCGTGCTGGTGAGCGCGCTGGCCTACCAGCTGGCCATGGTGGCCGGCGCCTGGATGGCGGGCCACGCCATGGACATCGAGGTTGGCTGGTCGGCGATGATGGCCTTCATCCCGGTCGTGGCCATAGCCCAGGTGCTGCCCGTCTCGGTCAGTGGTCTCGGCCTGCGGGAGGGCGCGCTGGTGCTGCTTCTGGTGCCGCTGGGGGTCAGCAGCGGCCAAGCGGTGGCGTTCGGGCTGCTGCTGTACGGCATCAACATGGTCGTCAGCCTCCTCGGTGCGCCGGCCTTCGCCGTCGGCTCCCGGCCCGCCCGTGTCGTGGCTTGACCGGCGAGCCCGACGATCCGACCCCGCCGGCCCGCTCCCAGCTGCGGTGGTGGAAGGAAGTGCTCTCGATCGTCGCCTTCTACGGCGTGTACAGCTTCATCCGCAACACCCAGGGCTCGGCCACTGTGTCTGCCGCCCTCGCCTTCGCCCACGCCCGGGGCGTGATCCGCGTCGAGCAGGCGCTGGGCCTCTACTTCGAGGAGCACGTCCAGGAGGCGTTCCTCGCCACCAGGTGGTTCATCCAGTTCTGGAACCTCTTCTACGGCACGTTCCACTTCGTCGTCACTATCGTCGCCCTCGTCCTGCTGTTCCGGCGGTTCCCGGCCCGGTACCCCCGCTGGCGCAACACCCTGGCTGCCACCACCGCCCTGGCCCTGATCGGGTTCGCCACCTATCCGCTCATGCCGCCCCGCCTGCTGCCGGCGTCGTACGGGTTCGTCGACACGCTGAAGGTCTTCGGTGGCCTCTGGGACTTCGACTCGGGTCCTGTCGCCCAGGTGTCGAACCAGTACGCGGCCATGCCCAGCCTGCATTTCGCCTGGTCGACGTGGAGCGCGCTCGTGCTCTACCCGATGCTGCTCCGGCGCTGGTCGAAGGTCCTCGTGGTTCTGTACCCAGTGTCCACGTTGTTCGCCATCGTGGTCACCGCCAACCACTTCTGGCTGGACGCGGCCGGCGGTGCGCTCGTCCTCGCCGTGGGCGCCGGCATCGGGTTCGCGCTCGCCGCAGCGACCGCCCGTCATCCGGTGGACGAGGCGGTGCCGAACCGCGCCTAACCTGATCGATCAGCCGGGAGAGGAGGGTTGGTGCGAGTCGTACCGGGAATCGCGGTAGCGCCCCCCAGTCTGTCCGGTATTGCCAAGCGGGTCGAGCGGCGCATCGCCGTCCTGCTCGATGCTGAGCTGGCGCGGTGGTCGGGGATCGACGCCGATCTGGCCGAGCCCTTCGCCGCCCTGCGCGATCTCGTGCTCGCCGGCGGTAAGCGCCTGCGGCCGGCATTTTGCCACTGGGCCTACGTCGGCGCCGGCGGTGGCGCCGAGGACACCACGGTGATCGACGCCGGCGCCGCCCTCGAGCTGCTGCACACCTTCGCCCTGGTGCACGACGACATCATGGACGGCTCGGCCACCCGGCGGGGCACCGACACCATCCACGTCCAGTTCGAGGCCGGCCACGCCGTCGACGGCTGGCGCGGTGAGGCCCGGCGCTTCGGCGAAGGGGTGGCCATCCTCGTGGGCGACCTGGCCTTCGTCTACGCCGACC
>JANMRJ010000920.1:0-6763 GCA_031370985.1 Acidimicrobiales bacterium | reverse complement strand
GCCCCCGACGAATGCGGCTCCCAACGGCCGGAGTGAGGCCACTGGAGGCCCAGTTCGACCGCTACCGTGTGGCTCTGCCGATTCTGCCGCGGCCCAGCCGCGGCCCGGATCACAGGGGAGCCCGAAATCCGGGCTGCGCATATAGCGACTGACCAGGACTTTTCTTATCCCAGCCCTCGTAGCTCAGGGGATAGAGCATCGGTTTCCTAAACCGTGTGTCGTAGGTTCGAATCCTACCGAGGGCGCCACAAAAGACCAGCTCAGAGGGGGTCAGAGTTTGCTCTTTCCGCCCACAGGACACACCGGCTGGCCGGCAGGTTCGACCCGTCGTGGTCGGTGTTCCAGTCCGCCGCCACACTGGCCGGGGACTGGCCTGCAGTGGAGGGTTACCTCGACCGGCTCCTCGATGGCCGCATCGATCCTCGCTGGTACCGCCGGGAGGGCGTCCTGCACGTCTTGCTGTGCTCGGGCCAGTCCACGGCGTACGGCGTCGTACAGCGCGAGGCAGCCCCGTGGGCCGACGGCCCGCCCCTGGTGCGTGATGTCGTGGACGCCACGTCCGACCTGATCTGGGCAGCTTCTCAGGCAGGGGGGTGCTCCGAACCGTGCGGCCTCTGGTTCGCCGGCCGGCATCGTTTCCACACACCGGGCACCTGAGGCCTCGCCGCCGGCCCCGTCTTGCCCGGTCGCTACGATTAGCCGTGGGAAGACGAGGCGATCGAGTTCCTCCGGTCCCGGATCGCCGACGCTGACCCGAACCGGGCCTGGTCGAACTTCGAGTTCATCTCGGGCGGGACGATCTCCGAAGTCGATGTGTTCCTGCTCACCCGCAAGGGCGCCTTCCTGATCGAGATCAAGTCGACGCCTGGCCGGCTCACCGGCGACCAGCAGCGGTGGACGTTCCAGAAGCCCGGCGGCGGCCGGACCACCATGGAGAACCCGCTTCTCGGCGCCAACCGCAAGGCGAAGCGGATCAAGTCGCTGCTCGAGCACAAGTGGCGAGCGGCCGCGCCGCCGAACGCCTCGCCCCAGCCGCCCTTCATCCAGCCGCTGGTGTTCCTGTCCGACCCCGACCTCCGGGTCGACCTCTCGGATGCACGTGCTTGGCCGGGACGGCTCACAGGTGGTCGACGGCGGCGCCCTCTCCGGCATCGTCGCCGCGGTGGCCCAGATCGGCGCCCGCGAGGCCCAGGATTCTCGGTTCCGCCAGCTCAACGCGCCCACCGCCGCCGCAGTGGCCAAGGCGCTGGAGACCATCGGTATCAAGGAGTCGAACCGGACCCGCCGGGTCGGGTCCTGGCTGCTCCGCCTCGACACCGTCACCGAGCGCCCAGGCCTGCAGGACTTCGTGGCCGACCACGGCACCTCCAAGGGGGTGACCCGGCGCATCCGCATCTACTCTCGCCAGCCCGGCATGTCCGACGAGCAGGCGCAGTCCCTCCATGCCGCGGCCGAGCGGGAGTTCCTGGCTACCGAGCGCCTCGACCACCCCGGCGTGGTGAAGGCCCAGGACCGCCTCGACACCGACCTCGGCTCCGCGGTGGTGTTCCCCTTCGACCCCAAGGCCCAGCGGCTCGACCACTGGCTCGCCGAGCACCCCGGCGCCACGCTCGACCACCGCCTGAGCCTGCTGCACCAACTGGCCGAGACCCTCCGGGCCGTCCACCGGCGCAAGGTCACCCACCGGGCCCTGTCCCCCGGCAGCGTGCTGGTGTGTCCGGGCCGGGAGGGCGAGCCGCCCTGGGTCGTCCTGGTGACCGACTTCTCCCTCGCCGGCCGCGACCACACCGGCTCCAGCACGCTCAGCCTCAGCCGTCCGGGCTCGCGGCTCGGATTACCGACGGCGGCGCCGGGCGATGTGGACCTGCTGTCCGACGAGGCCGCCCTGCGCTACCAGGCGCCGGAGGTGTTCACCGACGACGAGCCCGACGGCGTATCGCTCGACGTATTCGGCTTCGGCGCCATCGCCTTCCACGTGCTGTCGGGCCGGCCGCCGGGCGACTCCCGTGAGGCCGTCCGCCAGGCCCTGCACAACGCCGGCGGGCTGCAGCTCGCCGCCGTCGTCCCGGGTGCGGCCAACGCCTTGCACGAGCTGGTCTACCAAGCCACCCGCCCGCTGGTGTCGGAGCGGCTCTCGTCGTTCGACGACGTGCTCGCCGCCCTCGACCTGGCTGAGGAGGAGCTGACGGCTCCGGTCACGGTCACCACTGATCCCGAGCCCCTCGAGCCGGTGGAGATCGACCCGCTCGATGCCAAAGTGGATGACCGTCTGAGCGACGGGTCGGTGGTGAAGCGCCGGCTCGGTCGGGGGTCGACGGCCCTTGCCCTGCTGGTCGACCGTGGCGAGGGCGCCTCGCCCCGCGAGGTCGTCTACAAAGTGGCGCTCGGCCCCGAGGCCGAGCCCCGCCTGCTCGGGGAGGCCCGCATCCTCGACGGACTGAAGGAGCACCCGGGCATCGTGCAGATGTTCGACCAGATCACCCTGGCCGGACGGGTCGTGCTGGTGGAGGCCCTCGCCGGGCCCCAGTCCCTGGCCGACGAGATCCGCCGCAACGGCACCCCGGGCGTTGAGTTCCTGCAGCGGTGGGGTGTCGACCTGATCGACACGCTGCGCTTTCTGGAGAAGGAGGGACGCTCCCACCGCGACATCAAGCCCGACAACCTCGGCGTCACCGAAATCGGGGCCAACCGGGAGCAGCACCTGGTGCTGTTCGACTTTTCCCTGGCCGGCGTCCCGTCGTCGGACATCCGGGCCGGCACGCCGCCCTACCTCGACCCGTTCCTGGCCGACCGCAAGCCCAAGGCCTGGGACTTGGCCGCCGAGCGCTACGCCGCGGCCGTGACCCTCTACGAGATGGCCACCGGCGAGATCCCAAGGTGGGGCGACGGCCGCAGCGATCCCGCCTTCACCACCAGTGAGGTCAACCTCGACAAGCTCCTGTTCGATCACGTGGTACGAGATCGGTTGGAGGGCTTCTTCGCCATTCGCGTTGCGCCGCGACCCGGAGACCCGCTTCGGCAACGCCGAGGGGATGGCCAACGCCTGGGGACGGGTGTTCGACGCACTCGACGTCTCGGCCGCTCCCGTCGGCCCCACCGATGACGACGAGGTGGTGGAGCGACCCAACGTCGGGCGGCAGTGGTCGCCTCCCGGCCACGCTGGCGCTCGACGACCCGATCTCATCGCTCGGTGCGGCCGGCCGGGTGACATCCGCCCTGGCCCGCATGGAGGTGTTGACCGTCCGCCGGCTGGTCGAGCTGTCGCCGGTGGAGGTGAACCGGGCTCGGCGGATCAGCCCCCGCGTGCGGCGCCGCATCATCGAGCTGCGGGCGGCCGTGCTGCGCCGCTTCGCCGACGAGCTGGCCGAAACGCGCCGACCAGTCCCCGCCCCGACCAGCGCCACCTCCACGACTGCGACCGGGGTCCCTCTCGACCTCGACGCCCTTGTGCCCCTCCTCGTGCCCCCGGCCCCGGGCGCGGGGTGCCAAGGGCTCCACCCAGACCGCGGTGCGGATGCTGCTCGGCATCGAGCCTGTCGGCGCTGCCGCGGCGGCGAAACCCGACTGGCCGTCGCAGTCCGCGGTGGCCGACGCGCTCGGCGCCCCGTACGCCGAGGGCGTCGGTGTGGCCCTCGGCGGGGCAGCCGTCGAGCCTGGGGGCGGTGGTGTCGACCGCGAGGGGGTCGACGCCAGCGCCGTTGGAGCCGCCGCCACAGGCGGGGAGGAGCAGCACGGCGACGAATGCGCTGGCATTGGCCCGCCGGCGCCGTGCAGGGCGCCTCGCTGATCGCCGGCCGGGGTTCGTGTCCATGGCTCGTCGCCGACGATACCGCCGCGCTCCTCAATCGGCTGGGGCTCAGCGCCGGCGCTGGGGTGGCGTGGCGGCGAGCGGGTCGACCGGCCAGGGGTGCTTGGGATACCGACCCGCCATGTCCTTGCGCACGGCGGACCACGTGCCCGCCCAGAACCCGGGGAGGTCGGCGGTCACCTGCACCGGGCGGCCCGCCGGCGAGAGGAGGTGGAGCACGACCGGCACTCGCCCGTCGGCGACGGTGGGATGGGCTGCGGTGCCGAACAGGTCCTGGACGCGGACGGCCATGAACGGCTGGGCGCCGCTGTAGTCGACGGTGACGTTGCGGCCGCCGGCAATCTGGAGGGCGAGGGGCGCCACCTGGTCGAGCCGGCGGGCCAGGGCGTAGCCGAGACGTGACCGCAGTGCGCTGGTCACGTCGACCGCCTCGATGCCGGCCCGGCCGGTCGCGTTGTGGAGCAGGGGGGCGAGCCAATCGTCGAGGGTGGCCAGCAGGGCGGTGTCAGACACGTCGGGCCAAACGTCGCCGAAGGTCCGCCGGGCGAACGCGGCGCGTTGCTGGAGGGCGCGGGCCTTGGCCGTCCATCCCAGCGCGGCCAGCTTTGTCGACTTCACCCGGCCGAGCAGGGCACGGGTGGTCGTCGGGCCCGGCAGGGCGGGCGCCTCTGTCGCGGCCAGGACGATCGAACCGAGCCGGCGCTCGACTCTTGCCCGCAGATCGTCCCGCGCCGCGTCCCAGGTCACGGTGACCGACTCCTCGGCGTCGGTGGCGAGCACATCAATGTCGGCCGGGTCGAGGCCGGCGGCCATGCGGACACGGCCGTCACCCGTGCCGGCGTCGATCTCGGCGATCGAGAGGAACGGCTCGCCGGCGAGGGGGTCGGTGGCTCCGAGCCAGGCGCCGGCGCCGTTGCGCAGCCGGAAGCGGGCGCCGCCCCGGGCCTGGGCCAGCCGGTCGGGGTAGGCCAGGCCGAGCACGGCGCCGCACCGGCCGGTGTCGATGGGGCCCTGCTTCACGCCGGCCCGGCGGGCCAGCTCGCCGGCCCGCCGGCGAGCGCCGTGCACCGCGCGGATGTCCGCGAGGTGGTGGCGCAGGGACGCATCCGCGATGAGTGCCACCCGCTCGGCTACGTCGGTCGGCAGGTCGTCGGGCCGGCCCCGCAGGACATCTCGGTCCTCCAACAGCGCGGCGAGCACACAGGCCGTCCAGCCCTGATCTCCCTCGACGGCGCCGACGACCATCCGGGCCAGGCGGGGATGCAGCGGCAGGCCCGACATCCTGCGACCGAAGGGCGTCGGGCGGCCGGCGGCGTCGACCGCGCCGAGCATGGCCAGCAGCCCCTGCGCCTCCTCGAGGGCCCGAGCCGGCGGGGGGTCGAGGAAGCGCAGCGTGGTCACCTCCGCGCCCCACACGGCCAGCTCCAGGGCGAACCCGGCCAGGTCGACGCTGGCAATCTCGGGATCGGGGTGGGGCCGGCGGGCAGCGTGCTCCAGCTTCGACCAGAGGCGGTAGGCGACGCCGGGAGCGGTCCGTCCCGCCCGCCCGGCCCGCTGCTCGGCCGAGGCTCGGGAGATCGGGCCGGTGTGCAGCTTGGTGAGGCCGCTGCGGGCGTCGAAGCGGGGGGTGCGGCACTCGCCCGAGTCGACCACCACCCGCACGCCCTCGACGGTGAGGCTGGTCTCGGCAATGTCGGTGGCCAGCACGACCCGCCGGCGGCCGGGCGGGGACGGGGCCAGCGCCGCATCCTGGTCGCCGGCAGAGAGGGCGCCGAAGAGGGGGCGGATGTCGACCGATGCTGGGAGCCCGCCGCCACGGAGCGCGGCCTCGACCCGCCGGATGTCGGCCGCGCCGGGGAGGAACACCAACACGTCGCCGGTCTCCTCCCCGATCGCTCGCCGGACGGCCGCGGTGGTCGCCACGTCGAGCCACTCCTTCGGGCCCCGGGGCACCCACCGGATGGTGACCTCGTGCGCCCGTCCCTCGCTCTCGACCACCGGGGCGCCGCCCAGCAGCGCCGCCACCCGCGCCACCTCGAGCGTGGCCGACATGGCCAGCAGGCGCAGGTCGGGGCGCAGCGCCGGCCGGGCGTCGAGGACGAGGGCCAGCGCGAGGTCGGCGTGGAGGTTGCGCTCGTGGAGCTCGTCGAACACCACGAGGCCGACGCCGGGGAGCCACGGATCGGTCTGGAGCCGGCGGGTTAGGATGCCCTCGGTCACCACCTCGATCCGCGTGCCTCGCCCGACCTTGCGCTCGTCGCGGGTCGTGTACCCCACCGTCGCCCCGACATCCTCGCCCAGCAGCGCAGCCATGCGCCGCGCTGCGGCCCGGGTGGCCAGCCGCCGGGGCTCCAGGACCACGATCCGCCCGCCGGTGAGCCACGGCTCGTCCAGCAGGCGGAGGGGAACGACGGTGGTCTTGCCCGCTCCCGGCGGCGCTACCAGGACGGCGGTGCCGGCGCCGGCGAGCGCCTGGCGCAGCGCCGGCACGCACTCCTCGACCGGCAGAGCGGTGGGCGGTACGACGCGGGTCACGCCGCCCAGTGTCGCCGCCCCGGCCGAACTGGCAGCCAGTTCGAGGGGTGCGGGTCGCTCAGGCCGCGGTCACGGTGAGCGTCATGCGGCCCACGACGGCGTCGCCACCGGGGGTGCAGGTGACCGTAAAGCTGCCCGGCGAGGTCAGCGACAGGGCGGCGGATGTACCGCCGGCGTCGAGGCTGATAGTGGCGCCGGGCGCCGGGAACGGGATGGTGATGGCGCCCGAGGGTGTCGTTGCGGAACCGGACGGTGGATCCCCTGCGGCACGGTCGCCGCCGGCGGTTGGAGGATGCCGCCGAGCGCCCCGGAGGCAATGCCGACGACGAGTTGTGTGGGCGGCGCAGTGGTGGTCGTCGCCACGGTGGTCGTGGTGCTCACCGTCGTCTGGACGGGGACGGTGGTGGCGGTTGTCGGGGC
>JANMRJ010000822.1:0-1771 GCA_031370985.1 Acidimicrobiales bacterium | reverse complement strand
GGCCGAACGTGTCGGTCGCCATCTGGTCGAGCTTGGCGACGAGCCACGGCTCGCGATAGATGTTGTACATGACGAACACGCCGTTCCGGGTCAAGTGGTCGCGCGCGCTGGCCATCGCCTGCTCGGTGAACAGGAACGACTCGAGCCGGACGTTGCCCGTCGAGGTCACGAGAGTGAGCGAATCCGTCAGGGCGAAGATGATCATGTCGTAGCGCTCGGTCGAGGAGCGCAGGAATGCCCGCCCGTCGTTGACGGTCAGGGTCACCCGCGGATCGGCGTAGACGTGGTCCGGGTGGAACTGCCGCCCGATCCGGGCGAGCTCCGGGTCGATCTCGACCGCGTCGACGTGGCCGGCACCGTTGGCCAGGGCGAGCGTCGTGTCGGAGCCACTGCCCGCCCCGACGATCAGCACCCGGTCGAACGTCCGGTTCGGCAGCCAGCGGTAGATCTGGCGATGGAGCGGGCTGGCGGCGGCCTCGGTGGCGGTCAGCAGCGCTTGGTGGGGGATCCCGTCGACCGACAGGAACTTCGGTTGGTCGCCGGTCTGCGGGTCGGTCGAGACCGGGCGGAGGTCGACGTCGAACGCATTCACCCGGTAATAGGGCGACCACGCGTCGTGGCTTGCGGCGCCGGTCGTGAGGCTGATCCAGACGACCCCGATCATCGCCGCACCGCCGAGCGCGCTCCAGACGGTCGGCCCGACCCCGAGGGACATCGCCAGGAGGCTGATCCCCACGATTGCGAACCAGAGCGTCGGCCCGGTCCCGAGGAACGACACGATGGCGAAGGCCGCGACGCCGATCATCGAGCCGGTGATGTCGATTGCGTACGCCTGGAGCGGGGGCATCGACCGCAGGAGCGGCCCGAGCGGCAGGCTCAGCGACGCCATCAGGGCGGTTACCAGCACGACGACGAGCGGCAGAACGACGAAGTTGACGTCCGCGCTGGTCGATTCCTGGAGCCCGAAGAAGATCTCGTTGTCGCCACCGCTCACGTGCACGTTCAGCTGCGCGCCAACGACGAGCAGGGTCGTGACGAGCAGCAGGGGTGGGAACGGCGACAGCGGAAGGCGGAGCCCGCTCCGGCCGAGGAGGATCCCGATCCCGATCCCGAGGAAGCTGGCCATCAGCAGGAAGTTGCTGAAGAATCCGATGTACTTGACGTTGGCCGGGACCCAGCGGATCAGGAGCAGCTCGACGAACAGGAGCGTCGCGCTCGTGAGGAGGAGCTGGACGGCCGGCCGGGACAGCGACGCGACCGCCGGAAGGCGGCGTCGCGGGTTGGGCAGGCGGCGGAGCATCGCGGCCATGGTGGGACATCGACCTACCGGTGTCGAACCATGACGATGGCCCCGATCCGACCACCATCGGAGCGGTAGGATGCCGAGCGTGAAGGGCCGCCTGCTCCGAGACGGCTTCGTCATCCTCTCGATCGTCTTCGTGGCGCTGCGGCTGTTCAATATCCCGCCATGGGCGGACAGTGTCGATGCGTACGCCTACTGGACGACGCGCGACGGCTCGTTCTACGACGCCTCGACGACCGGCCGGATCGGCGCCTATCTCTACTCGCCGGCGTTCGCCCAGATCCTCGCCCCGCTGGTCCTGCTGCCGCTCGCCTGGTTCACCGCGGCGTGGACCGCGATCAACTGCGCGTCGGTTTGGTACCTCCTCCGGCGCGCGTCCCTGCCGGCGCTGCTGTTCCTCCCGATCCCGTTCGAGATCATCTCGGGCAACGTCCACCTGCTCTATGCGGTCGCGATCGTCATCGGCTT
>JANMRJ010000792.1:0-5361 GCA_031370985.1 Acidimicrobiales bacterium | reverse complement strand
CCCCCGACGGCGCCGCCGGCGGCGCCGTCGGGGGCGATCGGCGCCACGGACGCCTGCGTCCTCTCGAGGAGGCCCGTGCGGGCCGGGTACCGCTCGCCGGTGACCTGGAGCACCACCACGCCGGCCACCAGCGGGAGCAGGACGAGCAGCGCCCTCCGCCCCGCCACGGAACCGCTCCGGGACCGACGGAACATGGCAAGACTCTTCCAGCCGGTGGCTGGGCTGTCCACCCCCGCAGGGTTCGCCCAGGAAGGGGTCGGGAAACCGGTACCCTGGTCTGCTTGACGAGGAGAGTTCCATGAAGACTGCAACCCACCCCGACTACGTGACCGCCAGCGTCCGCTGCTCCTGCGGCAACACGTTCACCACCCGGTCGGTCAGGCCCGAGCTGCGGGTCGAGCTGTGCAACGAGTGCCACCCCTTCTTCACCGGCAAGCAGAAGCTGGTCGACACCGGTGGCCGCGTGGAGCGCTTCGAGCGCCGCTACGGTGCCCGGAAGGGCCAAGCCAAGGCGTAGGCCGCGACACCGCCCCGCCCGTCGACAAAGGGCTGACACCCCAGCGTCGGGAATTGATCCGTCCGGACTATCCAGGAACCCGGACCTTCCGTCGATGCCACCAGGATGCCCTTGCTGGCACCTTGCCCCAGGTTCACACGGGGTCGCCTCCGTAACTGTCAGCGGATGCTCCGCTCGGAGCGCGGCGCGGTGCTTTTCGAGTTCATGCTTGTCCTGCCGCTGTTCCTGTCGCTCATTCTGGGCATTTACACGGGTGGCGTCGCTTACACCCACAAGATCGGCCTGGTCGAGGCGGTCCGTGAGGGGGCCAGGTATGGCGCGAGCCTGCCAATGGGTACCGGTCCGACGGCGCTCACCACCTGGGAGACCCTGGTCAGAGACCGGGTCGTCTCGGCGTCGGGTGGCGATGTGCGGTTTGAGGATGTGTGTGTCAAGTTCGTGCTGCCGGCGCTCACCACCACGACAACGACCACCCTGAGCACGAGCTGTGGGCTCAGTGATCCTGCCGGCGCCCTGAACGAGCCAACCGTGCATCTGGTGAAGGTGTCCGCCACCCAGCCGGCCACGATGGAGTTCTTCCTCTTCTCCAGGAGCACCACCCTGACCGGGAAGCTGGTGGCCCGGTTCGAGCGGGACACCGGATGAGGGCCCGGCGGAAGGACGAGAAGGGCGCCATCTTGGTGTTGAGCACCTTCGTCGCGTTCGGCGCGCTGCTGATGGCGGGGCTGGTCTTCGACCTGGGACAGCTGCGCGTGGACCGGCGGGTCAACAAGGGCTACACCGACGTGGCCGCGCGGGCCGGGATCGCCCGACTGGCGTTCGGGCCCTGGGCCGGCGTGTGCAAGGCCCGTGAGTTCCTCCTCGGGAACACGCGGTCGTTCTCCTCGTTCGATGCCGGGAGCGAAGTCTGGACGAATGTCGCTACGCCGCCGGTGGTCAAGGTATCGAGCCCTTGCCCGGCAGTGGCCACTGCGCCCGACACCGTCCCTTGCTCGCCGAACAACCCCTCGACCTGGGCGAAGCTTCAGGCCACCGCCGCCGGCGGGCGGTTCACGATCATGATCCAGGCCGGGTACGTCCTGCCCGATCCTGCCTACCCGACCGACGCCGCCAGCGGTGACGCCGGCGCCGCCGAGATGGGTTCCTGCGACAACCTGGCCGTCGTCCTGACCGAGCGTGAGACCCCGTCGTTCGCCCAGGTCGGCGGAGCCACGCCGAAGCTCGTCCGGGTGCGCTCGGTGGGGCGTCTCAACGCAACCGAGACGCTGGACTTCGTCGCCGCGCTGCAACTGATCGAGCGCACGAAATGTGATGTGCTCCAGACCGGCGGCTCGAACACCCGCGTGATCGCCCAGCCCTATAACACTTACCCCGGGACCATCCAGATCGACAGCATCGGTGACGGTAGCTGCCCTGCGCCCATCCTGAATGCCCAGGCGACATCCGGTGGCCCCTCCGTGCTGGCGTGCAGCACGAACTCGACGCTCCCCGACTGCCGGCCGGGGGTGGGCACGCGGCCCTCACGCATCGGCATCTATGCCATCAACTTCAACAAGGCCGACAACATAGTGTCCAGCTCGTACCCCTCCACCTATGGGGACACGAAGGCGGTCCCGTCACCCCGCACCGGGCGGAAGTACATCGACCGCCGGTACCGGGCAAATATCGCGGCGCTGGACGCGTCCGTGAAGGCGCTCATGGCATCGAGCAACCACCTGCCGCCGGGGTGCACCTCGGTGGACGCCAGCAAGCACTGCACCGGCAACGGGGTCACCTGGCTCGTACTCGAACGCGGCAACGGCGCCTCGGCCGCCTGCAACAACCTGGCCACCTTCTTCCTTGTGCCCGGGCGTACCGCGGCCCAGAACATCTGGTTCGACTGCGACCTCAATGTGACAACACCCCTGATCCTCACCGCGGCCAACTCCTACATCGTGGTCACGGGAACCCTGGCGGTGAACAGCGTCCTCACCGTCACCGACCCGCGCAAGGTGTACGTGGGCGGAACGGAGTCCGGGAACAAGGTGGGTATCGACCTGACGGGCGCCTCCAGCCTTCTCACCGTCAACGCCGGCGGGGCACTGACATGCTCTGGCCGGACAGGTGCGGGCCATCCCAACCAGTTGGTGGTGGGCAAGGGCTCGTTCAAGGCGGGCTCCGGGTCCACGATCCGCCTGTGCCAAACCACCATCTACATGGCCAGCGGCTACGACAAGGTACCGAACGCCGACGGTGTGTACCCCTGCCCGGCGGGGGCTTCGTGCGACACCTATTCAGGGACGATCTCGGTGTCGAGCGGCTCATTCATCGACCTCTCGGCGCCCAACGAGATCACCGGTCGGCTCCCCGATGCGGCCGAGTTACTCACGACCAACCCGTTCGAGGACCTCGGGTTCTGGACCGAGGCCGGTGGCAATTCGAGTGGCCTGACCGGTGGGGCCGCGACGAGCCTGCGCGGAGTATACTTCCTCCCCAACGCCGACTCCTTCAACTTGGCCGGGGGTGGGGCCCTACCGATCGACCTCAGCGCCCAGTTCGTGGCCACCACGATGAAGGTGACGGGTGGGGCCACCGTGAACCTGGTGCCCAACCCCGAGGACTCCATCCCGGTGACGATCTACACGACGCTGCTCGTGCGGTAATGCATTTGCCTCATCAATGAGTCGCTCGACCCAGCCGATATGAGGTGAGTACAACCGACACGGCCGACGAGGTGAGTGGTGCGATCCAAACTGACGCGTAGGACCCAGACCGTCCTCATGGCCGGCGTGGCCCTCCTGGTCGTCGGCGTCGGCGGAGCCGCCTACATGCAGACCCGGCCCACGGCTCCCGTGGACACGACGCCGAAGGTGCAGGCCTACTTCGCCATGACGCCGGTGCCGGCGGGCACGGCGGCCTCCACCGCGCTCGCCGAGGGCGCCATCCAGTCGAAGTCGGTCCTGCCCGAGCTGCGCCCCGCCGACGGCATCACTGACGTCACCCAGCTCTCGGGCCGCGTAGCCGGGACCGCCATCCCGGCCGGCGCGCTCATCACGAGCTCGATGTTCCCCGCCCCCCAGACGCGCATCGGCACGGTCGTGATACCGACCGGCAAGCGGGCCCTGGCCCTCGAGATCCCACCGCTCCCCGGGGTCGCAGGCTTTGTCGGCGCCGGCGACAAGGTCGACGTCTACGGCATCGCTAAGACTCCGGACGGGAACGGCACGGTGCGACTGGTCTTCCAGGGCATCGACGTGCTCAACGTCAACGGCGCCGGCCTACCTGCGGTGCAGGGCCAAGTCGGTAGCCCGAACATGATCTACCTGCTCGCGGTGACGCCCGTAGAAGCCGAGCGGCTCATTTACCTCAACGAGTTCGAGCGGCTGTACCTAGATCTCGTACCCAAGGGCGAGGGAGCCGTGAAGACGCCTGGCGCAGGTCCTTCCAGCGCCCTCGCCGTCTAGGGCGCGCCGTGCGGGCCCCCAAGCTGCTCGTCCTCGACGAGACGGAGGAACTGAGCCTCCAGGTCCGGCGGGTGACCGAGTCGTCCCGACCGTCGCCAGATGTCCTGTGGTGCCGGTCCTGGGAGGAGGTCGAGACGACGATCCGCGACTCGGGGCCGTTCGAGGCGCTCGTCGCCGGCCCCATCACCTCGAAGGCGAACGGCTTCCACCGCCTCCGGGCGCTGCGGGCCGAGGCGCCCGAGACCCAGCTCCTCCTGGCCCTGAACCACTGGCGCGCCTCCGACCTCCGCGAGACCGTCCGGGCCGGCGCACTCGACATCCTGCGCCTCCCTGTCGCCGACGACGCCCTGCTCGACTCGATCAACCAGGCCCTCGACGCGGGCACCCGCCTCGTGGCGCTGCACTCGGTACGCGAGCCCTCCGCAGGGGTCGCCACGTCGCCCGGCATCGTCGTCGCGGTGGTCTCGGCGAGCGGTGGCTCGGGCAAGACGTTCCTTGCCACCAATCTCGCTTTCCACCTCCAGTCGCAGGCCAAGAAGCAGGTGTGCCTGGTCGACCTGGACCTTCAGTTCGGCGAGCTCTCCACCGCCCTCCGCCTGCGACCACGGGCCACGATCCACGACCTGATCTCCCACGAAGGTGGCGAAACCGACCTGGGTGCCAGGTTCGACGACTACCTCGAGGCGCACGAGTCCGGGTTCAAGGTGCTCTCCGCGCCCGAGGACCCCGCCCAGGCCGACGGCATCGAGGCGGGCGATGTTGCTCGTGTGCTGGAGGCGGCGCGTAGCCGGTTCGACTACGTCATCGTCGACACGCCGACCGCGTTGAGCGAGGCCGTCCTCGTGGCCCTGGAGCAGGCGGACCAGATCTTCGTGCTCGCCACGCTCGACCTTCCCAGCGTGCGCAACCTCGGCGTCATGCTGGCGACGCTGAAGAAGCTGAAAGTGCCGAGCGAGCGCATCAGGCTGCTCCTGAACAAGGTGGAACCCGATGTCGGCATCGATGTGGAGCGCGTCGAGCAGTACTTCCCGCAGGGCTTCTCGATGGTCATCCCCTACGGCCGTGAGGTGAACCGGTCACTGAACATGGGCCAGCCCGTGCTGGCCTATGCCCCCCGGGGCGACGTGAGCAAGGTCCTGGCGTCGGGGCTCCTCGCCCATGTGGTCGCGCCCGAGGTGGACCTGCCTGATGGCCTCGGGGTTGGCGAGCAGCCCGAACGTCACCGGCGGCTGCGCCGGCCGAGCCGGAAGTCGGCCTGAGCGCGATGGCTGTCGTTCTCCTCGCCCTGATGAGCGGGCTCGTCCTGCTCGCCGCCGCCGGCATCTTGTACCGGAACGACCAGGACGCAGACCTCGACGACGTGCTGGGCATGCAGCGCGGTACCGTCGAAGAGTCGCAGGA
>JANMRJ010000785.1:0-10328 GCA_031370985.1 Acidimicrobiales bacterium | reverse complement strand
CGGATCGGGAAGCGGTCGGCCGCTGTGGCCGAGCTACGTGCGGGTCGGGAGGGTTTCGAACGCCTCGGCGCCCGACCCTGGATGGAGACGTGCGAGCGGGAGGTAACCGCGAGCGGGCTGACACCTCGCAAGCGCCGCACGAGCGGGCACGCCACCCTGACGGCCCAGGAGCGGTCGGTCGCCACGCTGGTGGCCCAGGGAAAGAGCAACCGGGCGGTAGCTGCCGACCTGGTGATCAGCGTCAACACGGTTGAGTACCACCTAAAGAACATCTACGCCAAGCTCGGCATCGGTTCTCGCAGCCAGCTGGTCCTGCGACTGGTGGTGGCGCCGGACGACATTCTGGCGTAGCCGACGCTACGGCCGCGTCAGCTGCCGAGTGGCGCCAGCCATGGATGCCCGGGCAGCGTGGTCATGGCACGGCGGGCGGCCCCCATCGTGAGCCGTTGGAGGCCGTCAGGATGGTGACGGCAATGCCTTCGGCATGACAGACATCGAGCAAGTGCGGATCGGCGGTGGCGAGAGGCTGCCTGCGGGACCGGGCGACTTCGGCTGCGACACAGTCGGCGAGGCTGACTTGGCACCTGGTGCGGTGGTAGTGCCGGGCCCGAAGTCGCCCAGCCGCCGCCCCGATGGCAGCATCAACGGACACGCCATCAATGAGGCCCAGTTGGCCAAGGTCGAGCGCCGCATCCTCCTCATCCGCTCCTGAGAGGCGAATGAGGTGGTCCAGCACCTCCGCTACGCCAACAGCAGTGAGTGACGAATCGGCCAGCCCGAGGAGTGGTCTGACCTCACTCGCCGCTCGTTCCCCTTTGAGGTAGGCCAGAACGGCATAGGCGTCGAGAACCGTCAACGCGACATCGCTTGCCGCACTTCTTCGGCACGGGCCAGCTGGCGGGCGCGGTCACTAGCCGGCCCGCGACCTCCGTACTTGCCTTCGAGGTCGTCGACCGGGTGGTCACTGAGCGGCCGCATGACCACGCGGTCGCCGAGATCGACCACCGCGACGCGGCGCGTGTTCCAACGCGCTCGGGCTTCGGCTGGGATGGAGACTTGGCCGTTGCGAGAGACGGTCATGACGTGAGCCTGTTTCATGTCCAACATTGTATGACCTTCCGATGCCGTTGTATGCAGGCGCCACATCGCGCTCGCCCAATATTTCGGCCGTGCGGTCCGAGGGGATAGGCCAGGAGTCCCGGTCGGGTGACGCGTCGCGAAGCTCTTCGGCGGACAAGCGGGCGACAAGCGCCACACCGCCCGTCCCCTACCGGATGTCTCCGGGTAGCCCGACTGCGCCGGTGGTGCTGCTGTCGCCCGCCATGCAGCCCGCGTTGGGATGGGGTGAACCGTGAACGCGCAGGTGTCGGAGGGAGGTTGTGCCCCCTCTGACGTGCGGTTTTTCCTGGCAGCCCCAACGGGGTTCGAACCCGTGTCTCCACCTTGAGAGGGTGGTGTCCTCGGCCACTAGACGATGGGGCCTTGCCGGAGGAGCAGGCTACTCCGGGTAGCTCGGGGGGGAGGACTCGAACCCCCAACGACAGGACCAGAACCTGCTGTGTTACCGATTACACCACCCCCGAACGGGCCGAATTCAGCCTAGCGCGTCCACACCAGACTCAGTTCCGGGCCTTCACCACGTTTTCGATGCTGGCCTGGCGTCGGAACCCGATGACCCGCCCGACGGCCACCGCCACGGTCTCCCGCGCCATGTAGCGCGCCTCGGTCATGCCGTGGATCGGACTCGTCGCCGTCGGAGAAGAGTGCCCCTCCAACCCGAGCTCGGACGCCATGGCCCGGATGCGCAGGGAGTGGAACGGGTCCGACACCAGGATCACGTCGGAGAGGCCCCGGTCGCCCAAGAAGTTCGCCGCCGCCGCAAGGGACTGCCACGACGACGTGCCCGAGACCTCCCGGAGCACGTCCTCATCGGGCACGCCCCGCTTGATGAGGTAGTTGGCCGACGCGGTGGCCTCGGTGAACTGGTCGCCCGGCTGATTGCCGCCGGTTACCACGATCACCGGCGCCAAGGCCCGGCGGTACAGCTCGATGGCATGGTCGAGCCGGGCGGCCAGCACCGGTGACGGCACGCCGTTGTACTGGGCCGTCCCGAACACGACGATGGCCTCCGCCGGCCGAGCCTGGTCGTCGCGCGCGGCCCGCCACACCTGGGCGAATGTCACACCCAGGTACACGACAACCGCGACGAGCAGCCCGGTCGCGAGTTTGAGTGCCAGCTTGATCAAGAAGAAGACTGCAGGCCGTCCTTTGCTCGTTGCAACCTGGCCAGGGTGCGCTCACGCCCGAGCACATGCAAGGACTCGAACAGCGGCGGCCCGACTGACCGCCCGGTGACGGCCACCCGGATGGGCGCCTGGGCCTTGGCCAGCTTGAGCTCGTGGCGTTCCGCCAGCTCGGTGGTGATCCGGTGGAGGGCCTCGGTGTCCCAGTGGACATCGCGGTAGGTGGCGATGGCGTCGTCGAGCACGGCCGGCGCCGTCGGAGACCGGGTGATCGCCTTGTCCCAGGCCGCCTCGTCGATGGCGGGCTCCTCCAGGAACAGGAAGTCGACCAGGCCAGGAACCTCGGCCAGCGTCCGGGCCCGCTCCTGGATGAGGGGGGCAACGGCCTCGAACACCGCCAGGTCGAACCGCTCGGGCGGCCACGGCGGGTCGGTCTCCAGCCAGGGCAGCGACTCCCGGACGAAGGTGGCCACCGGCAAGGCCCGGATGTAGGAGGCGTTGACCGCATCGAGCTTCTTCACGTCGAAGAAGGCCGGCGACGCCTTGACATCGGCGATCTGGAACTCGGCGACCATGTCCTCGATCGGGATGATTTCCCGGTCGGCGGCCGGCGACCAGCCCAGCAGCGCCAGGTAGTTGCGCATGGCCTCCGGGAGGTAGCCGCGCTCCCGGTACTCCTCCACGGCGACATCGTCGCGCCGCTTGGAAAGCTTCTGACGCTTCTCGTTGACGATGAGTGGCAGATGGGCGAAGATCGGCGCCACCTCCACACCCAGGGCTTGGCGGATCAGGAGGATCTTCGGGGTGGCGGGCAGCAGATCCTCGCCCCGGATGACGTGGGTGATGCTCATGTCGACATCGTCGACCGCATTGGCGAGGAGGAACATGGCCGAGCCGTCACTGCGCCGGACGACGAAGTCCTCGATGGTGGTGTGGTCGAAGGTGATGTCGCCCCGGATCAGGTCGTGGACGACCGTCTGGCCCTCCCCCGGTGACCGGAAGCGGAGCACCCCGGCCTGGAGGTCTCGGTCGCGACACCAACCGTCGTACCCGCTGTCGCCCTTGGTGCGGGCCTGTACCGCCTCGCGGGTGCAGTCGCAGTAGTAGGCGTTGCCTTGGTCGCGCAGAGCTGCGGCGGCGGCGGCGTAGGCATCGGCCCGCTCCGACTGGCGATAGGGACCCTCGTCCCAGTCGATCCCGAGCCAGCGCATGGTCCGCGCGATGCCCTCGATGAGGTCATCTCGGGACAGGGCCGCATCGGTGTCCTCGATGCGCAGGACGAACGTGCCCCCCATGTGGCGAGCGAACAGCCAGTTGAACAAGGCCGTCCGGGCGCTGCCGACGTGGAGGAACCCCGACGGCGCCGGCGAGAAACGAGCCCGAACGCCGCGTTTGATGGAGCTGCGGTCCGACGCTTCGCTTTGGTCCTCGCTCACCTTCGTCACGGTAGCCTCGGTCCCCCATGGCCAAAGCGGTATTGACATCGAAGTCCGAGGACTTTCCCAAGTGGTACCAGGATGTGGTGGCCAAGGCCGAGCTGGCCGACAACGGCCCCGTACGGGGCACGATGGTCATCCGGCCCTACGGCTATGCCATCTGGGAGCGCATGCAGGCCGAGCTCGACCGCCGGATCAAGGCCGCCGGCGCCGAGAACGCCTACTTCCCCCTCTTCATCCCCGAGTCCTACTTGAAGAAGGAGGCGGAGCACGTCGAGGGCTTCAGCCCCGAGCTGGCTGTGGTCACCCACGCCGGCGGGAAACAGCTGGAGGAGCCCGTCGTCGTCCGCCCCACCAGCGAGACGATCATCAACTCGTTCTTCTCCAAGTGGGTGCAGAGCCACCGTGACCTGCCCCTTCTCATCAACCAGTGGGCCAACGTGGTGCGCTGGGAGCGGCGGCCCCGGGTGTTCCTACGGACCACCGAGTTCCTCTGGCAAGAGGGCCACACCGCCCACGCCACTCAGGCCGACGCCCGCACCTACGCCTTGCGCATCCTGCATGAGGTCTACGAGGATTTCGCCCGGGAGGTCATGGCCCTGCCCGTGCTGGTGGGCCGCAAGACCGAGCGCGAGCGCTTCGCCGGCGCCACCGCCACCTACACCCTCGAGGGGATGATGGGCGACGGCAAGGCCCTCCAGATGGGTACCAGCCACGAGCTGGGCCAGAACTTCGCCAAGGCGTTCGACATCACGTTCCAGTCGTCCACGGGCACCACCGAGCACGCATGGCAGACCTCCTGGGGGGTGTCGACCCGACTGGTCGGAGCGCTGATCATGGGCCACGGGGACGACGCCGGCCTGCGCGTCCCCCCCGCTCTCGCCCCTATCCAGGCCGTCGTCGTGCTCGTCCGCGACGAGGAGGGCGCTGGCGAGCGGGCCGCGTCGCTGGCCGCGGAGGTGGCCGGCGCCGGCGTGCGGGTGCGTCTCGACGACCGGGTGGAGACCGGCTTCGGCCGGCGGGCCGTCGAGTGGGAGCTCAAGGGCGTGCCCGTACGCATCGAGGTCGGTCCTCGCGACCTGGCCGCCGGCACCGTCACGCTCGTGCGCCGCGATGTGGCCGGCGAGAAGGCCACCGTGCCCATTGAGGGCCTTGGCGCCCGGGTGGCCGGCGTGCTGGCCGAGATCCAGACGGCCCTCTACCAGCAGGCCCTCGACCGGCGGGAGGCGGGCACGGTCGACGCCGCCGGCCTCGACGAGGTGCGGGAGGCGGCCCAGGTCGGCTTCGCCCGCGTGCCCTGGGACACGATCCGCGACTCCGAGGTCGACTTGGCCGGCGACGCCCTCACCGTCCGCTGCCTCCAGCAGGCTGACGGGGGCATCCCCGGGTCCTCGGCCGACCCTGACCTGATCGCCACGGTGGCCAAGGCCTACTGAGGCCGACGCGCCGACATGGGCCGGGCAGAAGCCCGGCCCATGTCCTGGGGTTACCGTCAGATGTAGATGTTGAGGCGGAGCAGCGCCGTATCGTTCAACCCCCGGAGCACCCTCGAGATGTCGTCATAACGGGCCTTGGTGCCCCCCGTGACCGGGAGGCCGAGGGTGGCCTGCGCGAACCGGGCCGCATCCTCCACCGTGGCCAGGCCCAGTTTCTCGGCGGTCCGGGACCTGAGGGCCAGACTGGGGTCGAGGTGGCGAGCACCCAGGTTGAGATAGAGGCTGATGAGCTGCTGGCGCAGTTCCCGGGGCTGGACGTACGGCGACAGGCCGAGGGCCTCCAGCTGTTCCCGCAGGGTGAGCGCCAGACCGGAGTCGGGCGGGGCCAAGGCGGCCGACGCGTCAGCCGAGGACAGTTGTCCGTCGGCGACGGACCCATCGGCCCCGTCGTAGCGCTGGTCGGTGGCCTGCACCCGGGCGAGCAACTCGTCGGTGATGGGCGCACTCGACCGCCGCCACTCGCTGCGGGGCTCGGGCTTGCGGTCGGGGGTCACCGAGTTGATACCCGAGCTTGCCGATGCCGCCACTGGGGCATAGACGCACGCATTGGCGTTGCGGAACGTGAGCACGGCGCTGTTCTGCACCGACTCGCCGGCCGTGAACAGCAGGCTCGGTCGGGCCGTGTACTCGATCGTCCCGGTGGCGCCGGCTGCGACCGTCCCGAGATCCCAGGTCAGGGTCGTGGTCCCGTCGCTGTTTCGGGTGACACTGTTCGGCTTCGGTCCTGCACCGAGATCGAGCACCTGGCTGTAGTACACCTCAGCGGGCAGCGTGTCGGTCGCCGTCACACCCGTGGCGCTCGTGCTCCCGACGTTGCGATAGATCGTCCGGTAGGTGATTGCCTCGCCGGCATTGACCGCAGGGGTGGCCGTTGTCCCGAGCGTGAGCTTGGGGGCGTGAACGGTGGTCGACGCCTGCGCCGCGTTGTTGGCCGTGTTGGACTCGGGGCTGCCGCCCCGGTCGGTTGCGCTGACCGCGGCCCGGTTGGTGAGCACCGAGCCGTCGGCCGTCGAGCAGGGCACGAGATAGGTGAAGGCCTCGGTGCGGGAACGACCGGCGGCGATGTCGGCCACCTCGCGGGTCACCGACGTGCCATCCGGGAACGTGTCCGTGACCTTCACCGACGTGGCCGTGCCCGTGTCGACGTTTCTGACCTCGACCTGGTAGGCGAGCGCGTCGCCGGCCTGGGCGTCGGCCTTGTCGACCGTGTTGGCGGCGGCCAGGTCGGGATCGAAGAAGTCGTCGCGAACGATCTCACGACGGAGCACCTCCGGGAAGGTGATGTCGCCGCCGTGCTTGACGGCGACACCGGCGCCGACCACGGCTGCGACCGCTCGGTACTTCAGGTTGCTCCAATCGTCGAAGCCAGTGAGGACCGCAGGCCCGCCGCCATCGAGGGCATTGATGTTCACCAAGACCGTGCCCGGGTTGATCGTCGGGAGGCCGGCGGCGTCGGTGCTGCCGTTCCAGTTGAGCGGCCCGTTCCCTCGACCGAATTGAGCCGCCCCAGACGAGTCCCTCCACGTCGTGAAGTCGGTACCATCGCCGATGCCGGCGGCCTCACTGAGCGCCCCCTTGTTGAGAGGCAGAAGGGCTTGCCGGGAGTAGTCGAGTCGCGCCGCGCCCGCGCCGTTGATGACGATCCCGCCGGGGTCGAAGGCGTAGTTCATCACGCTCAGGTAGTTCGGCTTGTAGTTCGTCCCCTCGGAACCGCCGTGACCGAGGCCGAGGGCGTGCCCGAGCTCGTGCATGACCGAGCCGGACTGGTCCCGGACTGTGCCGACGAAGGCACTTGCGGGGCCGGTGCCGCCTATCTGCACATCATCGCCCGATGCAGTCGAGTTGCAGGTGCGGTTCGGTCCGACAGCGATCGTGGTGCCGGCGACGTTGTCGTCGCCAGACGGCGTCGAGTTCAGGACGCCGTTCGCGCCGGCCACCACGCAGGTGGTCCGCCATGAGCCAAGGCTGACGATGATGTCCTTTTCGTCGTCACAACACAGGCCAGACGAGGAGCTCCCCGCCTCATGATCATGGACGAATATCCCGTAGTGGGCGTAAGGCCGAAGCTCCCGGTCGAAGTTGGCGCCGCGGGCCGCCCGATAGCCGTCATCGAAACCCATCACCGGTCGCTCCGCAATCGGCGTGCCAGGTATGAACACGAACCCGACACCGGTGGCACGGGCCGGGCCCCCGTACGGGCACGGCGACACCGCGTTCACGGGCGCAGCGTTGAACGCCGCGGTCACCTCGTCCCGCATCGGCTGGGTCGGTTGGTGGCTGTGACCGTCAGCCGCTCCGGTCATGAAGTCGAGCTGCATGAGGATGTTCTTGCGGCAGGGATCCATTCCCGCGTTGAACACGACGCTGCCGTCGGGGCGCCTGACGCCGAAGCGCTCCACCGTGTCGGGAATGCCGTCGCCGTCGATGTCGGTCCCGCCCTTGGTGGAGATGTCGAAGAGGATCCGGGCGCGCCGGCCGTCGTTGGCCGCCGGGAAGCCGTGATCACCGTCGCCCTCGGCGATGGTGATCCCCGCGGTGTCCCCGGTCCACGTGCCGGCGGCGAGGTTGTAGAAGAGGTTGAGCTCCACGTCCTGGTCGATCGGACTGATGTCCATGAGGTCGTCCCCTCCGGCCAGAAAGTCGTCGTAGTCCCAGAGCCGGATGGTGATGGGGACGTTCGCCTCGGCGGAGTCCACGGTGTGGGTGAACACCCAGTTGACCTCGAACACGTCGTCCTCGACCCGAGGCCGAGTCTCGAGCGGTCCGTTGCCGATCCGGATCTGTGGGAAGTAGTCGCCATCGCTGCCGTCGCCATCGGGGTTCTCCAGCTGGTTCACCGAGAAGATCTCGAGCGTGATGGTGACCGGGCTGGCGAGAGCAGGGCGAACCCCGAGCACCATCAGGCCGGCCACTATCGACATCACCACGGCTACACACATCTGGCGCCGCAGGAGAACCCCACGGGGCAGGGGCCGACATCTCCGTCCAAACGGGGCGCGTGTCATTGTGCACCTTTCAATGCCTGTTGGATCCCGGGTAGGGGAGGTCCAGCGGGGAGCCCGCCGCATCAGGTAGATCCCGCGCCAGCACGTCGAGATACATGTTCGTGGCACAGCTGACCAGGATCGGCATCGTCAGCCCACGAGGCCCGGCCGCCCGGTGACCAATCAGCCCAGGTGGTCGAGGAGGAGCAGGGTCAGCTCCCGCGGCACCTCCTCGGGGATCCAGTGGCTCACCCCGTCGAGAATCTCGTACCGGTACGGCCCGGTGACGTAGGAGGCAGTACCCTCAGCGCCCTCCCGGCCGAGAGCGACATCGTCGGTGCTCCAGACGTACATCGTGGGGACGGAGATGGCGCCGATGCCCTGCACGAGGGTGAAGTCGAGGGCGCGATACCAGTTGAGTGCGGCAGTGAGCGCCCCCGGCTGCGACATGGCCCGCACCCGCTCGTCGATGTCGACCGGGTAGGCCGACGCCTCGAGCAGCGCCGCCAGCCCGCCGGCCAGCAGCGCTTCCTCGGCCACATCGGCCTGGCGGAAGAACGAGATGTAGCCCGACCGGTCGCGCTGGTCGCCGGCCGGCGACGCCAGAGCCACGGCGAAGGCCACCGGGTGGGGCACCGAGAGGGCGGTGAGCGTCCGGACCCGCTCGGCGTGGTGGGCGGCCAGGTGCCAGGCCACGACGGCGCCGAAGTCGTGGCCGACGACGGAGAACCGGTCAGCCCCCAGGTGGTTGGCCACGCCCAGGGCGTCGTCGACCAGATGGGCGATCCGGTACGGCTCGACGCCCTCCGGCCGGGCGCCGGCGGAGTAGCCCCGCTGGTCGAACGCCACCGCCCGGTAGCCGGCGCCGGCCAGTGCCTCCACCTGCGGGCGCCAGGTCTCGGCGGACTGGGGGAAGCCGTGCAGGAGCAACACGACTTCGCCATCCGCGGGGCCGGCGACGAGGGCGTCGAACTCCAGCCCGTCGGCGAAGGGGATCTGCATGCGCTCCGGCCGGTCGGCCGAGCGTTTGGTCACTCGGGGGTCGGATGTCGCCGCGGAACGACCAAACGGTCCGCCGGCGCCGGCGCCCACGCCGTTCCGGGTACTGAAACGTTACGTTTTTGGCGCTTTCCAGTGCCCAAAACGGTCAGGCGCCGGCGCCGGCGGTGAGCAGCGACCGCCACTCCCCCACCCGCCGGCGGACCTCCGCCGGCGTCAGCCGGAGCGTCGACTCGGGCACCAGGTCGACGATGGCTCGCTGGTCCCAGTAGTGGTGGGCGGCCCCGGCGAACAGCGGCGTGCGAAACGCGACTAGGTCGGCCGGCGCCGGGTCGAGGTACCCCCACAGCCCGTAGGCCAGCTCCAGGTCACCGATCACCGGCGCCCGCCCGAACAGCGACCCACGGGCCAGGGCCACGCCCAGGCACCCGGCCTCGGCGTCGTGGGCGTCCTCGTCGCCGACCAGGAGGCGGCTGTGGAAACGCTGGGCCAGCACCATGGCGTAGCCCTGGTCTGGACCCTGGTTGCCGAAGTACCCACCCGATGGCTGACGGTCGGTCAGGTCGCCGGGTCGGGTGGCGGTCCAGCCGCCGTGGCCGGGCGTGCCGAGGGTCTGGCGGGGTCGGTCGCCCTGGGCGACGGGGACATAGTCAGGCGCGGCCATCGGTTCTCCTACTCGTCTCCGGTGAGTCTGCCAGCTTGTCGGCCAGGGCTGGCAGTCTCAAACTGTGACGTAGTCGAGCCAGTCCTTGTACCGGTCGACCTCGCCCCGCACGGTGGCGAAGTACACCTCCTGGATGGCCTTGGTCATGGGGCCGGGCTCGCCGATCACGCGATCGTCGACCGAGCGGATGGGCACGACCTCGGCCGCAGTGCCGGTAAGGAACGCCTCCTCGGCCAGGTACAGGTCGGTGCGCAGCAGGTTGCACTCCGCCACCTCGTAGCCCAGGTCGCGGGCAATGGTCATGACCGAGTGCTGGGTGAGGCCCTCGAGGGCGCCGGCGGAGACCGGCGGGGTGAGCAGCCGGCCGTTCTTGACGATGAACAGGTTCTCGCCCGTGCACTCGCTGACGTAGCCCTGGGGCGACAGGAGGATGGCCTCGTCGTAGCCGGCCTTGAGAGCCTCGACCTTGGCCATCGAGGAGTTGACGTACATGCCGACGCCCTTGG
>JANMRJ010000769.1:0-1544 GCA_031370985.1 Acidimicrobiales bacterium | reverse complement strand
CGTGGTCGTGGCCGGCGTGGCGACGCCGGAGAGGGTGCTCGATCGCACGAGGTCGCGGTTGTAGACCACGGAGACCGTCCCGGTCTGGGTGCCGACGGCGCTCGGGGTGAAGACCACGTTGATGGTGCACGGTGCCGTCGGGCCCACGACCACACCGACGCCGCATGACCCGCCGGTGCGGGCGAACGGGCCGGCGATCCCGACGCTGTCCACGGTGACCGAGGCATCGCTCGTGAAGGTAAGGGTCTGGGCCGCGGTCGACTGGCCGGCGGTCACCGGGCCGAACGAGAGCCTGGCCGGCGAAAGCGTCTGGGTCGACGTTTGGGCGCTGGCGGCAGCGTTGGCCGCGGCAGTGTTGGCGGCGAGAGCGGTGGCCCCGAGGAGGGCAACGAGGGCCGCCATTACTCCCCAGATGCCGACCCTCACGCTGGTTGCGACCACCTCTCCCCGCGACGCCCGTCCGGCCTTGCTGCGACGCCTCCACCCTACGCCCGGTGGCAGGAACCTCCGAAGGTGGCACCTCAACCGCTACACTCGCTGGCGATGGCACGCAACAACGACCGCGATCGCGGCAAGAAGAGAACGCCGATTCGCGACACGAACCGCCGCGGCAAGCCCAAGGTCTGCGTCTTCTGTCGCGACCACGTCGTGTGGGTTGACTACAAGGATGTCAACGTCCTGCGCCGCTTCATCAGCGACCGGGCCAAGATCAAGGCCCGTCGCACCACCGGCACCTGCCTGCAGCACCAGCGCGACGTGGCCGTCGCCATCAAGACCTCGCGTGAACTGGCCCTGCTGCCTTACACGCAGCGCACGGTGAGCGACAAGGCCGGCGGTCGTGAAGGCCGTGGCGGTGGCGGCGGGCGCGGCGGTCCCCGCGGCCCCCGTCCCGACGGCCCCCGTGACGCCGATGCCGGCGCTGGCGCCTCGTCCACCGACGATGCTGCTGTCGACTCGGTCAACGGCGACGCTGGTGACGACGTAGGCGCCGATGAGGCTGCTCCCGCCTTCAGCGAGTAGTCAAGCCCGCCGGCGGGTGACCGCCGGCGGCAACCGGGGACATCGTCCGACTACAGCGATTCGAGGGCCTGGGCCAGGTCGGTGAGCAGGTCATCGATGTCTTCGATGCCGACTGACAGCCGCACCAGGCCGGGGTCGGCGGCCAGCGGGGTGCCGGCCAGGCTGGCGTGGCTCATGCGGGCCGGGTAGCCGATCAGGGACTCCACGCCGCCGAGGGACTCGGCGAGGGTGAACAGCCGGGTGCCGGTGGCGAGGCCGGCGGCGGCATCTGCGCCGCCGGCCAATACGATCGAAACCATGCCGCCGAAACCGCCAGCCATCTGGCGGGTGGCCAGCTCGTGGCCAGGATGGTCGGCCAGGCCGGGGTAGTTCACCGCCACCACCGCGGGGTGGGACCGCAGGTACCCAGCGCCGGCCAGGGCGTTGGCGCACTGGCGCTCCAGGCGAAGGGCCAGTGTCTTGACCCCCCGCAGGACAACGTAGCAGTCGTACGGGCCGTGTACGGCGCCGGCGGCATTGCGCAC
>JANMRJ010000752.1:0-7239 GCA_031370985.1 Acidimicrobiales bacterium | reverse complement strand
CGACGAGCACGGCCATGTCGTCGTGCGGGCTGTCGGTGAAGAGGTTCCGGGCCGCCAGCTCGATGCGGGCCGCGAGGGTGGCCGCATCGCAGCCGGCGCCATCGGTCAGGACCGTGGCGATCCCCGTCTCGTCGAAGAACTGCCGGCCCCGGTGGCGCTCGACGATGCCGTCGGTGAAGCAGACCAGTGCATCCCCTGGCCCGAGCTCGACATCGACATCGTGGAGCTCGATGGTGGCTGTTGCGCCGAGCAGGCTCCCGGCCTGGCCGACGGCCTCGACCGTCCCGTTGGCCCGGCCCACCAGGGGAAGTGGGTGCCCGCCCGAGCACACGACCACGCCGGCGCCGCCGTCTCTCGGCTCGACGATGGCGACCGCGACCGTGCAGAAGCGCGGCTCGGTGAGCTCCCACGGCGTTTCCTCGGACGAGTGCAGTGCGGCGATACGGTCATTGTCGGCGGCGAGGAGCACCTGGTTGAGGTGGCCGAGGATGGTCGACGGTCGGGCCTCGTACATGGCGATGGACCGGATGGTGTGTCGGGCCAGGCCGGTCACTGCCGCGGCATCGACGCCCTTGCCACGCACATCGCCGACGACGAGCAGCCACCGGCCGCCCTCGACCGCGAAGGCGTCGTAGAAGTCCCCGCCGACCTCCACGCCCTCGCCGGCCGGCGCATACCGGGCCCCGAGTTCGAGGCCGGGGACGGCGGGCAGGCTCGGCGGTAGCAGGCTGGCCTGGAGGCTGCGGGCCACCCGGCTGCGGTCGGCGAAGAGGCGGGCGTTCTCGATGGCCGTGCCCGCCCGGACGGCCAGCTGTTCGGCCAAGTGGATGTCGGCAATCTCGATCCGTCGCCCGGCCTCGGTGACGAGGGTCAGCGAGCCAACGGCTCGGCTCTGGGACCGCAGCGCGATGACCGCCGAGGTCGAGCGTCCGTACCCGCCGGCGTCGGCGCCGCCGCTCTCGGCCAGGCGGCGCAGGCTCTCGGCCTTGGTGGGGTCGATGTGGGAAACCGCGATCGCGCGGGCCGACCCCCGCTCGTCGACCAACTGGATGGCGCAGCCGTCTGCGAGCCGGGGGACTGCGAGATCGACGACCTGTGCCAGCGTCGTCTCCAGATCGAGGAACGAGGCGGCCAGTGTCGAGGACGCATCGGCCAGGAACGCCAGGCGCTCGCGCGCCCGCTCGGCGGCGAGCCGGGCCTCGCGTTCGGCCTCGGCCGCCTCATGGGCGGCTTCGTAGAGAGCGGCGCGGCGCAGGGCGGTGGCGGCCTGGGCGGCGAGGGCGGCAAGGATCCGGAGGTCGCCGTCGGTGAAGGCGCGGGCCTCGGGGAAGCCGACCGCCATGGCGCCGAAGGAGGTGCCGTCCTCGTCGATCAGCGGGGCGACGGCCACCGACCTGTCGTCCATGACGGGGGTGTCGCGGAATACCGGGTAGCGGGCGTCACGGTCCTCAGGGCCGTGGAGGAGCACGATCTCGCCTGACCGGATGGCGTCGCTCGCCGGTAGCTGAGCGCTGAGGGGGAAGGTGTGCCAGCGCTGTTTCACCTCTTCTCGGTAGCCGATCTCGTGCACGATCTCGACGTTCGCGCCGTCTTCAGTCACCAGCATGATGGAGCCGCTGCGGCCGCCCAGCGCCGGCACCCCCTCGGTGAGCACCGCCTCGGCTACCGACCGGGCGTCGACGGCCCGGATGAGCGACATGGTGACGGCCTGGAGCCCGCGCAGGCGGGTGGCCACGGTCTCGGCGGCGGCACGGGTGGACCGCTCGACGGCCAGGAGGTGGGCCCGCTCCTCGTCCGCCAGCCGGCGGGAAGTGACATCGGCTATGCAGCCGATTCGTCCGGTGACCGCGCCCATCTCGTCGAGGGTCACCTGGCCCCGCCCCTGTAACCAGTGGACGGAGCAGTCGGGCCAGACCACCCGGTACTCGAGGTCGTAGGCGCCCTTCTCCTCCACCGCCCGGTCGAGCATCGTCAGCACTTGGCCGCGGTCCTCGGGGTGGAGCATGGCGGCCCAGCGCTCGTAGGTGCCGTCGAACCCGCCGGGCTCGAGCCCGAGGAGCTGGAGGGCGGTGGTGTCAAGGCTTACCTGGCCTGTCGCCCGGTGCCACCGGAGGAGGCCAAGGCGGCCGGCGGCCAAAGCCAGACGCTGCTCGTCCCGGGTGGTCCGGAGCTCGGACTGAAGGCGACGGTCCTCGGCGATGTCCTCGGACTCCCCGACGATGGCCACGACCCGACCGTCGTCGTCGAGGAGCGGCCGGTCGACCACATGCACCCGCAGGATGCGCCCGTCCTTGTGCCGGGTGGGGAAGTCGCCGCTCCATTCTGCGCCGAGCCGGATCACCTCCAGGGCTTCCTCGGCCTCGCCGCCCGGCTCGAGGGGGACGAGCACGTCGAGGACGGGACGCGCCACAACCTCCTCAGCGGACCACCCGTAGAGCATCTCGGCGGCGCGGTTCCAGTAGAGGATGATCCCGTCGGGATCGGTGGCTACGACGGCCCGGGTCATCGCGTCCAGCACCGCCGCCGGCGTGATGAGTAGCACGCGGTCACTCATGGACGAGGCTCGACGACCCGGAGCGCACGCCACACGTCGACACGGGAGCAAGTGTAAGTCGGGCTGCTCCGAACGCTCACCGCATCGCCATGGCGCCGGTCACCAGGAACCGCCGCCACCCCCGCCACCACCGCCGCCGGAGAACCCGCCGCCCGAGAACCCGCTCCCGCCGGAGCCTGCCGGCGTGGAGGTGATGGTGCCGGCGGTGGTGACCGCGAACCCGTCGATGGAGTGGGAGAAACCGACGGCGGTAAACGCAGTTGAACCGCCGTACCAGTTGGGCTGGGGCAGTTCACCGTCGATGCCGGCGAAGGCGCGCGCCCATTTCTCGGTGGCGCCGAACACGATGGCGTAGGGCAGGTACTCCGAGAACAGGTGTTGCTGTTCGGCGAACCGGGCGCGGTCCTTCTCCGACTCCAGGATGAACCGGCGGAAGCCCTGCGCCCGCCGCAGGACACCAGTGCCCTTGGCGGTGCGACGAGGCATGCGCTTGGCCGAGGCGAGCAGGCCGATGGCACCGAAAACCAGGGGGATCCCCAGCAGGCCGGCGTGAGTGAAGGCGGGCAGCAGAGAGGCGATGATCAGAGCGAGGACCAGGGCAAGGGAGCCGATGACCCGCCACTTCGTCCTGACCTTGTCCGGCCGGCCCACGAACCACCCCTGCTCGACGGCGTCGTCGTACAGGGCCTCCTCAACCGTCTGCAGCCGGGTCGCGAACGTGTTGCGCAGCTCCGACAGCTGCACCTCCTCCCCGGTCGTGAAGACGCCGTCGAGGAGCGACCGCTCGTAGGGGCGGAGGTCGGCGCCGTCCTTCAGCCTGGTCATGGTCCAGTCGGGCTTGCCGAAGAACCCCTTTTTGGGGATCTCGTCGATGCGCAGGTAGCCGCGGACGGCGAGGTCGATGATCGTGGCCGTCACGTCAAGGGTGTTGGCCGTCTCGTCTATAAGCGTGCCCACCTGGCCGGGGCGCAGACCGTCGGGTGGGACGAACTCGACTGGCGTCTCCTCCCGGCCGAAGGGCCCGAACGTCGGCCGCACCGCCTCCTCCTGGCCGGCGGTGGCGAAGGCGGCATCGACGGGTGAGCCGGCGAAACGGCGGTCCCGGCCGGTGCGCCAGGCCAGGCGGACGATGCCGGCCACGATGACGGCCAGCAGGGCGAGGCTCAGGGTAACCGTGGCCGGCGTGGCCGAGAAGGCCCGGGCGATGCTCCACCGCTCGTCGAGGACGGGGACCGGCTCGGGCACCGCCCCCTTGGAGAATCCGACGACGACGGTGAGGCCCTCGCCGGCGCGGAGGCCGCCTTGGGAGAAGCCCGCCCTCCCGCCGGCCCGGTTGCTTTCCGAGCAGGGCAGCCGTGAGCCCTGACCGCCGCCGAAGCAGGCGACCTTGGTCACCTCCGCCGGCGCCGTGACTCGCACGGTGGCCCGCTCGATGGGCACCGTCCACTCGTTGCCGATGGCGTTCCAGTAGAGCTCGTCGTGCTCGGGGAACCCGTTGAGCGCGGCGTCGAACCGGTAGACGATCACGTAGCGGTGAGCGCCGGTGATGGTCTTGTCGGCGTCGCCGATCTTCAGCCTGGTCTCCCGGCCGATGTTCTCCTGCTTGTAGCCGTCGGGTGTGCCCGGCGACCCGTTGACGGAGACGACCTTCAGCGGGTAGATGCGCTCGTAGCGGTCGTCGTAGTCGAAGCGGACCGGGATCTCGCGGAAGATGCCGTGGCGCTGGAGGAACCCGAAGTCATAGTCGATCGTCTCGGTGACGAGCAGGGCGCCCGTCGGTTCGACCTTGATCTCCACGTCGTAGGCGGTGATGCGCTCGCTGCCGATCTGAGCCTTGGCGATCTGGGCGTGGGCGGGGCCGGCGCCGCCGGTGACGAGCAGCGCGAGCACGAGCGCAAGGAGAGCCACCGCGGCCCGGGAGCGCCGGCGGTCAGTCACTGGCGAGGTCGTCGGGCTCCCCGAGCCGCGCCGCCAGGTTGCGATGGGCGGTCTGCAGGCGATCGAGGTCGGCCCGCAGCTCGGCGACGGTGTCCTCGAGCGCGGCCACACGGTCGGTGCGGGGCGTGGGGCGGTGCTCGTCGGGCTCGGCGTCGTCGCCGGCGAGCGCCTCGGCCAGGTCGTCGCCGACGAGGTGGGCCCACCGGCTCTCCTTCTGGCCCGGCCGGCGTTCGAGGCGGGCGGCCAGCGGCTCGTTGCGGCCGGCGAGCTCCCGCAGTGCGTCGTCGACCTCCTCCTGGCTGGTGAAGGGGTGCAGGCGCTCGGTGCGAGACCGCAGCTCGCCGGCGGTCTGCGATCCCCGCAGCATCAGCACCGAGAGAACGGCGAGGTGGTGGGACTCGAGGGCCAGCAGCTCGTCGAGGACGTGGCGGAACTTGTCGGCCCGGTTGGAGCGGCTGTAGACGATCCGCACGACGTTCATGGCCCGGAGGTTCTGGAGGGCGTTGCTGACAGTGGCCTCGTCGAGCTTGGTCACCGGGTGCCGGTTCGATGTCTGGTTGCAGGCGGCGAGCAGCGCATTCATGGTGAGCGGGTAGTTGTCTGGGGTGGCCAGCTCCTTCTCGATGAGACAGCCCACGATCCGTGACTGCACTGGTGTCAGGTTCACCGGTGTCAGGTTCACGGGCGTCAGGCTCACGGGCGCCAGGCTACGACGCCGGGCCGCGGGATGATGCGCCTGTGGCCCTCACCCTCAGCGTGCTCGACCAGTCGCCGGTGCCCGACGGGTCCACGGCCGCCGACGCCATCGGCCACACGCTGGCCCTGGCGCGGGCGGTGGAGGCGATGGGCTACCACCGGTACTGGGTGGCCGAGCACCACGGCACCCGCTCGCTGGCCGCCACCGCGCCCGAGGTGCTCATCGGCGCGGTTGCCGGGGCGACATCGACTATCCGGGTGGGGTCGGGCGGCGTTCTGCTTTCGCACTACAGCCCGCTGAAGGTGGCGGAGACCTTCCGGACGATCTCCGCGCTCTACCCCGGCCGGATCGATCTCGGCGTCGGTCGTACGCCCGGGGCCGACCCCATCACGGAGGCCGCGCTGCAGTACCTGCCCGGGGTGCCGGGCGACGAGCGCTACGTCGACAAGGTGGTCGACCTTATTGGCTTCCTCCACGACCGGCTCGACCCCGGCCACCCCTTCGAAGCGGTCCGGGCCATGCCCGACGGTGTGGTCGTGCCGCGGCTCTGGATGCTGGGGTCGAGCAGCCACAGTGGTGCGGTGGCTGCCTACCTGGGCCAGCCGTTCGCCTTTGCCCACTTCATCACCTCGGCGTTCGGCCCCCAGGTGGTGGCCGCGTACCGGCGGGGCTTCCAACCGTCGGAGCCGGCGGCGGAGCCCGAGGCACTGGTGGCGGTGGCGGTCATGTGCGCCGACACCGACGCCGAGGCCCGCCGGCTGGCCCGTTCGGCGGAGGTGTGGCGGCTACGGCCGGAGGGCACCGGGCGCGGCCCGTTGCCGTCGCCGGAGGATGCCGCCGCCCGGGAGCTCACCGATCTGGAAGCGGTCAAGGTCGCCCAGCACCAGGCGGGCACGATCGTCGGCGACCCGGCGCACGTGCATGCCGAGCTGTCCGCGCTCGCGGCCAGCTTCGAGGTCGACGAGATCCTCGTGCTGACCGTATGCCACGACCCGGCGGCGCGTCTGCGGTCCTACGAACTGCTGGCCGGCGTGTTCGGGTTGGGGCTGGCCGGTCGTAGCGTTCATCGTTGCTGACATAGCTGCTCAGCTGCGGGGCCAACTGGCAGCCAGTTCGACGGTGACTGCCAGCCCGCCGGCCGCCGGCGCCTCGGCCCGCACTGTCCCGTGGTGGGCGGTGGCGACGGCCTCGACGATCGACAGGCCCAGGCCATGGCCCCGGCCGCCGGCCACCCGGTCATTGAGCCTCCGGAACGGTTCGAAGAGGCCGGCGACCTCCTCGGGCGGGATCGGGGCGCCGCCGTTACGGATGGCGAGCGTGGCCCAGTCGCCGGCGCCGGCGGTCGCCACCTCGACCCAGCCGCCGGCGACGTTGTGGCGGACAGCGTTCTCCACCAGGTTCGCGGCCAGCCGCTCCAGCAGCACCCGGTTGCCGGCGACCGGCGCCGGCGCCAGGTCGCACCGCATCGAGATCCCGGCCGCGCCGATCTCGGGCCCGGCCTGGTCGACGGCGGCCGCCGCCAGCTCGGCCAGGTCGAGCGTCATCGTCGGGCCGACGCCCTGCTGGCTGCGGGCGAGGACGAGGAGGCCGTCGATCAGGCTTTCGCTGCGGTCGACAGCGTCACGCACCGACGCGGCCATGGTTCGCAGCTCATCCGGAGTGGCGGCGGGGTCGGCGAGGGCGACATCGACGAGTGTGCGCTGGATGGCCAGCGGCGTGCGTAGCTCGTGGGAGGCATTGGCCACGAACCGCCGCTGGCTCTCGAAGGCCGACTCCAGCCGCCCCAGCATGCCGTCGAAGGTGTCGGCGAGCTCCTTCAGCTCATCGGCCGGCCCGTCCATGGCGAGCCGTTCGTGGAGGTTGGTCTCCGAAAGTCGGCGGGCGGTGACGGTCATGTCCTGGATTGGCCCCAGCACGCGGCCGGCCAGCCCCCAGCCGAGGCCGACCGACGCCAGCGCCATGAGCGTAAGGGCCAGGCCCGACTGGGCGACCAGCTCGTGGAGAGCCTTGACCCGCAGCTGGGCCTCGAACTGGCCGAGGACCTCGTCGA
>JANMRJ010000711.1:0-1199 GCA_031370985.1 Acidimicrobiales bacterium | reverse complement strand
CCAGTACGGGCTGTGGGTCCACGCCAAGCAAGTGGCCACCGCAGCGGCGGCTGAGGCGGTCGACGTGGCGCAGGTGCCGGGGAACACGGCGGCGAGTGCCGAGGCGGCGGCGCGCTCGTTCCTCACCCAGTCGGGCAACCTCGTCCACATCACGATCGACGTGACTCCCACCTCGGAGCAAGTCACTGTGCGGGTGAGAGGCCAGGCACCCCAGCTCGTCCCGGGCTTCAGCTGGACCGTCGCCGCCGTGGCCCAAGCGCCGATGGAGCGCTACATCCCACAGCCGGCACGATGAGCTTCCGTCACCCACCACGCGGCCAGCACGGATCCGTCGCCGTCGAGCTGGCTGTGCTCGCCCCCGCGCTCGTTGTCCTGCTGCTGCTGGTCGTCTTCGCCGGTCGGGTCGCTCAGGCCGATGGCGACGTCCGCCGTGCTGCGTCGGCCGCCGCCCGGGCCGCCTCTCTCCGTCAGGACCCGGGCGAAGCGGAGACCGCTGCGCGCCAGGCGGCAGTCGCGAACCTCGGCGAGAACGGCGTCGGCTGCGCTCGGCTCGACACTGAGATCGACACCACCCGGTTCTTCGCAGGTGGCGCCGTCGCCGTCACCGTGCGCTGTACCGCCTCGATGGCCGACGTGAGCGGGCTCGGGGTCCCAGGGCGACGGACGTTCATTGCCAGGTCCATCGAAGTGATCGACCGGTACCGGGGAGGCGAGCGGTGAGCTCCACTTCGTCGCGTGGCGAAGCCGGGAGCGTCAACGCGTTCGTCGCCGTTGTCGCTATCGGCCTGATCATGGTCGCCGGTATGGCCTATGACGGCGGCCAGGTCGTGGCCGCGCAGGCCACGGCCCGCGACCTGGCCGCCAGCGCGGCCCGTGCCGGCGCCCAGGAGGTCGACCTCAACAGCCTCCGTTCCAACGGCGAGGCCATGCTCGACCCGGGTCGGGCGGTCGGGGCCGCCCAGGCATTCCTGGCCCAGGCAGGGTTCACCGGGACGATGCGGGTCAACGGGTCCTCCATCACGGTCAGCGTCACCATCCACCAGCCGATGCGGATCCTCCCGGTGGCCGACCGAGCCGTGACCGCCACCGACACAGCCACGGCCTTGAACCAGGAAGCGGTACCCAAGCCATGACCAGGAGCGCCAAGGACATGGCCAAGGGGCTCGCTGCCCTGGCTGGGTTGCTCGCGGTGCTGATCG
>JANMRJ010000701.1:0-3762 GCA_031370985.1 Acidimicrobiales bacterium | reverse complement strand
CGACGAAGGTGTCGCCGCTGTGGCCGGTGGTCACCAGTTGGTTGGTCGGGCTGTGAAGGAAGTCGTACCAGGCGATGTGCACGGTGCCGTTGGGGGCGATGGCGATGCCCGGCTCGAACTGGTTGGCCTTGACCGTCTCGTCGCTCAGCACCACCCGGTCGCTCCAGGTCTTGCCGGCGTCGTGGGAGACCCGCAGGAACACGTCGAGGTCGCCGTTGAAGCCCTGGACAGTGTTCTGGATCTCGGCGTTGGCGTTCCAGACCATGTAGATGTCCGAGGTCTTCGGGTCGGCCGCCAGTAGCGGGGGGTGGCCGGCGGCGACGCTGCCCGGGTCGATGTCGACGGGGTCCGACCACGTCTTGCCTTGGTCGACCGAGCGCCGGTAGACGATCGGCCGGGGCGGTACGGGGTTGTTCGGCAGGCCGGTGCGGACCCAGTAGACGGCGTGGATAGCGCCGGTCTTGTCGACCGTCAGCCCGGGGAAGTCGGCGCCGCGGTCGTCGGTGAGGTCGACGGGCCTGCCGAAGCTCCGCCCGCCGTCGGCCGACGCGGCAACGTTGCTCTTGAGCTTCTCCTTGGCGTCGGCCGCGAACACACCTTGGCGCCAGCCCACGTACACCCGCAGGGGGTTGGTGGGATCGACGGCGACCGTCGCCCCCTTGTTCAGGCCTTTGTCCTGGTTCTCGTCCGGCGCGTCGAAGACCTTCACGGTCGTGAAGCTGCGGCCGCTGTCGGTCGAGCGGGCCAGGAAGACGTGGCGGGGCGTGAAGTTCCGCATCCGGTTGAGGAAGTCGCTGGCCACGAACGTCACGTAGAGCGTGCCGTCATGGGCGAAGGCCATGTGGGCCAGCGGGCCATACTCGGCGTAGAAGCCGCAGTCGTTGAACGGTTTGGTCATGGGGTCGCCGCCGGCGAACCAGCTCCGACCGCCGTCGGTCGACAGATGGACGGCGCACGCCCGGTTGCCGCGGACATCGCTCTCCACCGTCACCAGGTCGCCCGTCTTCGGGTTGACGGCGATCTGCGGCGACGAGTGCGACCGCAGCGGCGCATGGTCGTTGGTGACCTGGACCGCCCCCGTCGCTGACAGGCCGGCGGCCGGGCCGGCGAGTGCTACAGCGACCGCGACCGCGCCTACGACTGAACCGATTCGACGACGACGCATGGCTCCCACCTCGCTTGTGTCTGAGGGGCAGGAAGGTAGCTGATCCGGGGCGTTCTCGCCGAGGTCGGCGACGTGCCAGACTCGTCAGGCTCTGGAGAGGTGACCGAGTGGCCGAAGGTGATCGCCTGCTAAGCGATTAAGGGGTGTAAAGCCTCTTCGAGGGTTCAAATCCCTCCCTCTCCGCTCCAGGCCCCCGACGAACCGGGACTCAGTCGTCGTCGTCGTCGTCGTCGGGGTCGTCCGCCGGCTGGGGGTCGGCGATCCACTGGCCCGACGTGCCGGGGCGCATGGAACCGACCTTCGTCGAGGACTCGTGGCGGGTGTCAAGGTCGTCCTTGATGCAGGTGCAGTTGTCTGTGGGCCGGTCGCAGCCCTCGCAGACCACCCGGCCCTCCTTGTCGTCGAGGCGGACGGCCGCGCCACACAGAGCGCAGACCCCTGTTTCCATGTAGCGGTAGTTCCTGGGCATGGGCCCAGACTGTCAGACCGGGGCCACAAGGGGTCCGTCGTCTTGTCTCACCCGCAGCGTAGGGTGAGCCGCCATGGGAACCCAGAGCCGCCAGCGCAAGGCGGAGAAGCGTCGTCGGCGCCAGGCAGCACCGAACCGGAGGGGGCAGCAGCTGTCGGTGCGCGAGGTCATACGCGCCGCGGCCGGGGCGTCTCGGGAGCCGTTGGGTGGTGGCGGGCGGTACCGGGATCTGCTGGCGTGGCTGGCCGGCGGGCCGCCCAACGTGGGCACGGATCTGCTCTTGGCGCTCAACGAGGGCCTCCGCCAGGCCCGCTCCCACCAGTGGGACCCCTACGAGGCTGGCCGCCAAGCCGAGCGCCGGCTGGGTGCCCGCCACGGGGCCTACATGGCCGCGCTCATCAAGGGCGACGGGGGTGTGGCGCAGTGGGCCGAGCGGGAGGGCCTCGCCTACATCGACGGCCTGGCCTGCGCCATCGAGGTGCTGGCCCTCCTCCTCAGCCTGCCCCCGCTGCCCAAGCTCGGCGTTGCGCCCGCCTCGCGCCCGAAGCAGGACACCAAGATGCTGGAGAAGGTGCGGGCGCTGCTGGCCAAGGCCGAGTCCACCACGTTCCCCGAGGAGGCCGAGTCCCTGTCGGGGAAGGCCCAGGAGCTGATGGCGAGGTACTCGATCGATGCGGCCATGCTCGGCGCCGGCGCGGGCGTCGATGCTGGCCCGACCGGGCTGCGGCTGCCGGTCGACGACCCCTACGCCAGCCCGAAGTCGACCCTGCTCTCCGTGGTGGCCGAGGCCAACCGGTGCCGGGCCGTCTGGTCGAGGGACCTGGGTTTCAGCACGGTGCTGGGCTTCGAGTCCGACCTCATGTTCGTCGAGGTCCTGTACACCTCACTGCTCGTCCAGGCGACGGCGGCCATGGTCGCCTCTGGGTCCCACGTCGACCACTACGGGCGGTCGCGCACCCGGTCCTTCCGTTCCGCCTTCCTCCTGGCCTATGCCACTCGCATCAGCCGGCGCCTGGAAGAAGCCGGGGCGGCCGGCCGGGCCGCGGCCCTCGAGGAGCACGGTGCGGCGTTGCTGCCCGTCCTCGCTGACCGGTCGGCGGCGGACGACTCTGCCATCGCGGCGGCGTTTCCGTCCATGGTCAGGCGATCGGCGAGCGTGAGCAACGCCGCCGGCTGGGCCGCCGGCGCCGCGGCGGCGGACCTGGCGACTCTGTCGGGCCGCACCCAGGTGCCGACCGGCTCAGCCTAAGCTCGTGGCCCGCCGCTCGATGATCACGGCCAGGGCCGGCGCAAGAGTTCGTCGAGCCCCCAGGGTGGCGGCCCACATCTGGCGAGCCCACGGGCACCAGGGCGTCTAGGCTGGTGCCGTGCGAGCCGTCGCCGTCGTCATCTTCGCGGGGTTTCGGAACCGGCCCGAAGGCTGTTTTTCTGCGCTGGTAGCTCAACGGATAGAGCATCTGACTACGGATCAGAAGGTTGGGGGTTCGAATCCCTCCCAGCGCGCTAGATAAGTGCAGGTCAGAGGTACTTTTCGCCCGAACGCTTGTCCGGCCGAGAGCCCCGTGAGAACATCGTGAGAACCGGTGAGAACCGGAACGGTGTTCTCAGGGAGGTGGCGCCATGCCAGCGAGACCCCAGGGCGTCTACCAGGACGGCCGTGGCGGGTGGTACTTCAAGGTCACCCTCGGCTCCGATCCGCTGACCGGCAAGCGGGTGCAGATCACGAAGCGTGGCTACCGGACGGCCGGCGAGGCGGGCCGCGAACGGCGTGAGCTGCTGGCCAAGGTCGACACCGGGCAGGTGCGGCCCAGCTCGAAGCTGCTCACCGTCAACGAGCTCCTCGACCTGTACCTCGACGGCATCGACGCCGACGGCCGGCTGTCGGCGAAGACGCGGTTCGACTACCGGAACCAGGCCGAGAAGTACGTGCGGCCGGCGCTCGGTCCACGCAAGGTGCGGGATATCACGCCCGATGTGATCCTGACCTGGCAGCGAAAGCTGCTGAAGGGCGGCGGGGTCAAGAACGGCAAGGCCCTGGCTCCGAACACAGTCCGGCTCGCCCGGGCACCCCTGGCCGGCGCCATGAAGCTGGCAGTGGCGACCGGAGTGATCGCGATCAACCCCTTGG
>JANMRJ010000686.1:0-1356 GCA_031370985.1 Acidimicrobiales bacterium | reverse complement strand
AGCTGCCGGCCGAGGGTCGCTCGGTTGAGCTGGCGGGCGGTCAAGCGCATCGCGCGATTCTTGGCGACGGCCGCGGCGGCGGCAAGTCCGCGTTCCGACCGGCCGGCGGCCCGGGTCGAGGGGGCCGTTGTGCTCTTGCGGCTCCGCGGGACGCGGGGCTACACCAGTCGAGTCGATCCGGGGACCCCCCGATCGATCCTGTGCGCCGTCCCGGCGCGTGTCCCTGCGGGGACAAGGAGCATTCTCGTGACCGTCATCCTCGACAAGGAGTTCACGTACGCGCCACCCGGCGCTGCCGGCAGTCCCGTTCCGCTCAAGGAGCGCTACGACAACTTCATCGGCGGACGCTGGGTCGCCCCGGTGAAAGGCAAGTACATGGTCGACGTGAGCCCCGCGACGGGTCGCGCGATCACCGAAGTTCCGCAGTCAACGGCCGAGGATGTCGAGCTCGCGCTCGACGCCGCCCACGCCGCCAAGGTCGCCTGGGCCGAGACCTCGGTCACCGAGCGCTCCCGCGTCCTCAACGCCATCGCCGACGTCATCGACGCGAACCGCGAGATGCTAGCGATCGCCGAGAGCTGGGAGAACGGCAAGCCGGTCCGCGAGACCCTCGCCGCCGACATCCCGCTCGCATCCGACCATTTCCGCTACTTCGCAAGCGTGATCCGTGGCGAAGAGGGGTCGATCTCCGAGATCGACAAGGACACGATCGCCTACCAGTTCCACGAGCCACTGGGCGTCGTCGCCCAGATCGTGCCGTTCAACTTCCCGCTCCTCATGGCGTCGTGGAAGATCGCGCCGGCCATCGCTGCGGGCAATGTCACGATCGTCAAGCCGGCCAGCCCGACGCCGTGGTCGATCCTCAAGCTGATGGAGCTGATCCAGGACATCGTTCCGGCCGGCGTCATCAACGTCGTGACCGGACCGGGCGCCGAGGTCGGCAAGGCGCTGGCGTCGAGCAAGCGGATCGCCAAGGTCGCGTTCACCGGCGAGACCACGACCGGGCGGCAGATCATGCAGTACGCCGCCGAGAACATCATCCCCTCGACCGTGGAGCTGGGCGGCAAGTCGCCGAACATCTTCTTCGAGGACGTCATGGCGGCCGATGACGACTTCCTCGACAAGGCCATCGAAGGTCTCGTCCTGTACGCCTTCAACAAGGGCGAGGTCTGCACCTGCCCGTCACGGGCCCTGATCCAGCAGTCGATCTACGACCGGTTCATGGAGCGGGCACTCCCGCGGATCGCCGCGATCAAGCAGGGTCACCCGCTCGACATCCACACCCAGATCGGCGCCCAGGTCTCGGCGGCCCAGCTCGAGAAGATCGAGAAGTACGTGAAAATCGGGCTCGATGAG
>JANMRJ010000199.1:0-12628 GCA_031370985.1 Acidimicrobiales bacterium | reverse complement strand
CGCCGCGGTGGCGGCCAAGCCCACCCCGGAGCGGTGGCTAGCCGGGTGGAAGGTCGTCGGCAAGGTCGGCGAGCACGCGCCCGATGTCGGAGCCGTGGCCGCCCGGGTCCTGGCCCAGTGCCGGCCACCGGGCGTGGCCGCGCCCCCCGAGGTCAAGCTCTTCCTGCCGCTCCTCAAGGACGCCGGCTGGCTGGACGGCGCCCGCGGCTGACGCCGGCGGAGGCTCGGCGAAGGCTCGGCCCCGTTCGCAACCCATCTCCATTAGCCTGGACCGTCCCGTGGAGCTCAACACGCACAAGCTGCTGGCGGCCCGTCTCTGGGCCGTGCGGCGGTACCCCTATCTGACGGCGGCGCTCTTTGCGTCGCCGGTCGTCGCGTCCCCTGGGCTCAAGGGAGCGACGGTCGACGAGTCGTGGCGGCTGTACGTCGACCCCGAGTACGTCGAGCGGACCAGCGTCGAGATCCTCGGCGGCCTGCTGGTCCACCACGCCGGCCACCTGGTCCGCGACCACGCCGGCCGGGCCAAGCACCTGGGCGTGGCTGAGCGGACGGCCAAGGACTGGGCCCTCGCCGCCGACGCCGAGATCAACGACGACCTGATCGGCACCGGGTTGCGCCTGCCCGACGACCGGGTGGTGCCCCACGAGCTGGGGTGGAAGGCCGGCCGGCTGGCCGAGGAGTACTACCACGCCCCCCATCACGACACGACGTGCGAGCCCGACTGCGGCAGCGGGTCCGACGGGCGGGCTCGCGACTTCGAACTGCCCGACGGCCGCGAGGGCAGCGGCCTCCCCCCCGGCGAGCGACACCTGCTCCGCTCCCAGGTGGCCAGCGCGGTCCTGGACTACAGCAAGGGCGGCGCCGGCCGGCTCTCCGGGGGCTGGCGGCGCTGGGCTGAGGACATGCTCGATCCCAAGGTCGACTGGCGCCGGGTGTTGGCCGCCGAGATCCGCAAGGGCCTCTCCACGGTGAGCGGGCGGGTCGACTACACCTACCGCCGGCCCTCCCGGCGGGCCTCGGCCAGCCCCAACATCATCATGCCGGCGCTGGAGCGCCCCGTCCCCGAAGTCCTCGTCCTCTGCGACACCTCGGGCAGCATGGGCGCCGACGAGCTGGCCACCGTGCTGGCCGAGGTGGACGGGCTGCTCAAGGGCGTGGGCCTGGCCCGCAACCGGGTGCGGGTGATGGCCGTCGACGCCGCGGTGCAAACGGTGCAGAACGTGACCAGCGCCCGCCAGATCAATCTGGTCGGCGGCGGGGGCACCGACATGGGCGCCGGCCTGGCGGCCGCGGCCAAGCTCCGCCCGAGGCCGTCGGTTATCGTGGTCCTGACCGACGGCATGACGCCGTGGCCGGTGGAGGCGCCGAAGGGGATGCAGGTTGTCGTCGGCCTGATCGGCAACCGGTTGCAAGGTGGGCGAACCTGGCCCGCGCCCAAGTGGGCGAGGGTCGTGCCCATCGACGCCGCGGCCTGATGCCGCGAAAGTTGCGCTGGTACGACGCCATCGGGGAGTCCACGGCCACCGTCGACTGCGGCGGCGAGCGCCACCGCGTTGTCTGGCGACGGGGAAAGGTCGTCCTCCTGGCCCACGACCTGGCCGCCGAGCGGACCATGCTCATCTTCGGCGGCGAGCTCTGTCAGTGCATGAAGGTGCTGGAGATGTGGGTGGAGCAGTTCCGCATGCCCCCCGATCTCTTCGCCCAGATGCCATCGTGGTTGGGGGAGAGCGCGTTCCTGGTGCCGCCCGAGCTGGCCGTTCCCCGCCGGACGGCCATGGTGCTGTCGTGGGACCGGCTGTGGCGGAAGGAGTCGTGGCTCCAGAGCAAGCAGGCCGACCTGCTCGCCGCCGAGCTGAAAACCCAGGCGCTCGCGCCCCTGCGCCAGCACGTCAACGCCTGGAAGCCGAAGACGGGGGCCCGGGTCATTTCCGGCTGCCAGGTCGCCCTGATGGCGGGGAACCGCCCCGACGGCGTGGACGGCACGACCGACCGCGTGGCCATGCGGGTCACCGCTCGCCTGCACGGGCGCTGGCTGGTCGAGGTCTGCGCCCGCGGCATCGCCGTCGTCGACGACGCCTTCGTCGTGAACCTGGAGGAGGCGCTGACCCTGGACGACCTGAAGGTGCACGCCGTGCGCTGGGAGCCGAGCGGTACGGGCACATGGGCGACGGTCGTCGCTCCGGCGCATGTTCGCCGGGAGCCGGGCACGGGCGACGGCGAGTGGCACCTCACCTGGGACGCGGCATGACCAACGACACCTCCACCGAGATCCAGGCCGAGCAGGCCGTGGTTGACCACGCGTACCGCCGGCTCGAGGCCATGCGGACCGAGGCCAGGGCGCTGTCGTCTGAGGTATTGGAGCACGGCTCGGGGGGCACGTTCGCCAACCGGATCGAGCGCGACGTGCGCATCGAGGCGACCGGCCGGCGCCTGGCCGATCTCCAGGTGGGCGAGGCCGGGCTGGTGTTCGGGCGCATCGACCCCCACCAGGGCGACCGGCTGTACATCGGCCGCCTGGCCGTGGCCGACGAGGACAACGAGCCGCTGGTGGTCGACTGGCGGGCGCCGGCCGCGGAACCGTTCTACCGGGCCACCGCCCGCCACGACATGGGCCTGGCCCGTCGGCGCCACCTGATCCTGCGGGGCCGGCGGGTGGTCGGCCTCGACGACGAGCTGCTCGGCGACCGCGCCCCCGACGCCGGTGAGGACGGCGCGGCCGAGCTCGTCCTTGTCGGTGAGGGCGCCCTCCTCGCCGCCCTCGACCGGTCGCGCACCGGCCGCATGGGCGACATCGTCGCCACTATCCAGCGCGAACAGGACGAGATCATCCGGGCCCCGCTGCCGGGCATCCTGGTCGTCCAGGGTGGTCCCGGCACGGGCAAGACCGCGGTGGCGCTCCACCGCGCCGCCTACCTGCTGTACACCCACCGCTTCCCGCTGGAGCGCTCCGGCGTGCTGCTGGTCGGCCCCAACCGCATCTTCCTGCGCTACATCGAGGCGGTGCTCCCCGCCCTCGGCGAGCACAGCGTGACCCTGGCCACGCCGGCCACCCTCGTCGGCACCGCGGTGCGGGGCACTGACCCGCCGGCGGCGGGCCGCGTCAAGGGCGACCCCCGCATGGCCGGGGTGATCGCCCGCGCCGTGGCCGACCGCGGGCGGGGGCTGCCGGCGGAGATCAGCGTCCTGCTGCACGGCCGCCGGCTTGTTCTGTCCGCCGAGGCGTCGTGGCGTATCGCCGGCCAGGCCCGCCGCCGGCCCGGCACGCACAACTCCCGCCGGCCCCTCGTCGAGCGGCTCATCGCCCGCCACCTCCATCGTCAGGCGCCGGAGGAGGAAGAGGCCGACCTGGCCTCCTTCGAGGAGGCCGTCCTGCGCCAGCGCTCGGTGCGGGTGGCCCTGGAGCGCATGTGGCCCGTGCTGACGCCGGAGGACCTGCTGCACGACCTCTACGGCTCGGCGGCGCTCCTCCGCTCCGCCGCCGGCAAGCTCCTCACCGAGGACGAGCGAGGCCTGCTCCTGCGGCCGCGCAGCCCCCGTGCCGGCCAGGCGCCGTGGACCGAGCCCGACCTGGCCCTGCTCGACGAGGCGTCGGTGGCCCTCGGCTCGCCGCCGGCCCGCGGCCCGAGCGGGCGCCGGCGGGGCGGCGACGACCCCCGGCGCTGGGAGCACCAGCGGGTCCTGGCCGATATCGGTGACATCGACGCCCAGATGCGCCGCGATGTCCTCCGCCACCTCGACCAGAGCGACACCCAGATCACCGAGGAGCACCTCGACCCCCGCTCGCGCACCTACGGCCACATCCTGGCCGACGAGGCCCAGGACCTGACGCCCATGCAGCTACGCATGCTGGCCCGCCGCTGCCCCGCCGGCTCCATGACCCTCGTCGGCGACCTCGGCCAGGCCAGCGGCCCCTGGGCGCCGGCCACCTGGGACGACGTGCTGGCCCACCTGCCCGTGCGCCGGCCCCCGGCCCGCACCGAGCTGTCGGTCAACTACCGCACGCCGTCGGAGGTCATGGACATGGCCGCCCGGGTGCTCGCCGCGGCCACGCCGGGCCTGGCCCCGCCGGCATCGGTCCGCAGCGCCGGCCTCGACCCCCTCATCACCGAGGTGGCCGTCGACCGCCTTGTTTTCACTGTCGGCGCAGTGGCCACCGCTGAGCGTGCGGCGGTGGGCGCCGGCAAGGTGGCCGTCATCTGCCCCGCCCACCTGGTCGACGCCCTCCGCGACGTGCTCCCGCCGGTGCCGGCGGGAGCCGGCGTCCTCGATGTCGACATCGCCCTCCTCGCCGTCGAGCAGGCCAAGGGCCTCGAGTTCGACTCGGTGGTGCTGGTCGAGCCGGCGGCCATCGTCGCCGAGGGTACCCCGGCCACCGGCCGGCGGGCCCTGTACGTGGCCATGACCCGCACCACCCGCCGGCTGCACATCGTCCACGCGGAGCGGCTCCCGGCGGAGCTCGTCGGCGTGGGTGCCAGAATGGTCGGGTGACGGCATCGATTGTCCCGGTGGCGACCGCCGCCCTTTCGCCCACCTGGGCGATCGAGCCGGTCGGGCCCCTTCACGGCGACGTGCCGATCAGCGGCTCCAAGAACGCGGTGAGCAAGCTCATGGTGGCCGCCCTGCTGGCCGAGGAGCCGAGCACGATCACCAACGCCCCCGAGCTCCGCGAGGTCGACATCACCGCCGGCATGCTGCGCTCGGTGGGCGCCGGCGTGTCCATTGAGGGCAACACGGTGGTCGTCGACCCCGGCTCGGCCGGCGACAGCCGTGTCCCGGTGTCCTACAGCGGCCTGAACCGCATGTCGGTGCTCCTCGTGGCGCCGCTGCTTCACCGGATCGGCGAGGCCTTCGTGCCCTTCGTCGGCGGCGACAAGATCGGCTCCCGACCCCTCGACTTCCACGTCGACGCGCTCCGCCAGTTCGGGGCCGAGGTGCAGGTGACCGACGAGGGCCTGGAAGCCAAGGCACTGAAGCTGCACGGGACGCGCATCCGCCTGGCCTGGCCGAGCGTCGGCGCCACCGAGACCGTCCTGCTCACCGCCGCGCTGGCCGAGGGCCGCACCGTGCTCGAAAACGCGGCCATCGAGCCCGAGGTGGTCGAGCTGGCCCTGTTCCTCCAGCGCATGGGCGCCCGCATCGAGTTGCAGCCCGACCGGCGGTTCGTAGTCGAGGGCGTCCCCCACCTCACCGGCGCAGACCAGCGCCTCGGTGGCGACCGGATCGAGGCGTTTTCCTACCTGGTGGCCGGGCTGGCCACGGGCGGTTCGGTGCGGATCACCGGGTGCGCCCAGGAGCGGCTCGTCACCGCCATCTCGACCCTGCAGCACATGGGCGTCAGCTTCCGGATCACCGACGACACCATCACCGCCTGGGCCGACCACCTCCGGCCGTGCGCGGTACGCACCAGCGCCCATCCGGGGTTCATGACCGACTGGCAGCCACCCATGGTGGTGCTCTGCACCCGGGCGCACGGCATGTCGGTCGTCCACGAGACGATCTTCGAGGACCGCCTCGGGTACATCGACGCGTTGCAGCACATGAAGGCCGAGGTCGAGCTGTTCGACCAGTGCCTGGTCGGGGATCCGTGCCGTTTCGAGGAGACGGGCGCCAAGCACTCGGCCCTCATCCGGGGCCTGTCACCACTCCAGGGGGCGGAGGTGGAGATGCCCGACATCCGGGCTGCGTTCGCCTATGTGATCGCCGCCGCCGCGGCCGGCAGCCCCTCGATCCTCCACGGCGTCCATCACCTGGAGCGCGGGTACGACCACGTGTTCGACAAATTCTCCGAGCTCGGACTGGGCATCCGCCAACTCGGCGCCTGACCTGTTTCCCGCGAATCGATGTCGCCGATTTGGCTTGACGCGGGGTGTTCGGTATTATCTGGACTTCCCCAGTGCCGCTGTAGCTGCGCGCGCACTCACCCGCCCGGAGGTCCCGCCACTTCGCCACGCCTATCCCAGGGTTTTCCGTCAAGCACCTCGTAGGGACAACGTCCAGAGCGAACGCAGCTCGCGAGCCTGAATGCCCACTGACGACTGCCCGCATTTCGAGCCACACCTGACTGCCTATTTCAGGCACTCTCAAGGAGGCGCACAATGCGCAAGCAACACCGATGCAAGGCACTCCTCGGAGCGCTGTCACTTTCCGCCGGCCTTTTGGCCACGAGTTCATTCGCAGGCAGTACCCCAGCATCGGCATGGAGCCGCTGGGACGAACCCCCGACCGCCGAAAACCTCGAATCGCTCCGATGGTGCGAATCGACCAACGACTACGCGGCCGACACCGGCAACGGGTACTACGGGGCCTACCAGTTCTCCGTGAGGACGTGGCGCTGGCTCGGGTACGAGGGGTGGCCCAGCGAGGCCGCGGCCGAGGTCCAGGACCAGGCCGCCGGCGACCTCTACAACTATTCGAACTGGGACTCCTGGCCGTCCTGCTCCCGATGGTTGGGCCTGAAGCACTAAACCGGCAGGTGCCGGCGGGGACACGCCTCCCCGCCGGCACCCGTCAGGCCCGTATCGCGACCGGCACACCCACCGGGAGGACGTTGGCCAGCCTGCTGATCGCTGGATTGCTCATACGGACGCAGCCGTGGCTGAGATCGCGGCCCAGGCTGGACGGGTCATCGGTGCCGTGGATGCCCATCTGGCCCTCGCCACCGGCGAAGTCGAACAGCACCTCCGAGTACCCCGAAAGCGGGTACGCGTAGGGGCCGAACATCGGCTGGGTGGTGGCTGTCTCGAAGAGGCCGGTCGTATAGAACCGCCCGAGGGTGGTCGGGGTGGCCGGGGAGCCCACGCCCACGGTGTCCTCCAGGAACACCTCGTTGCCCTTCCACACGGTCAGCTTGTGCGCGCTGACCTGCACCTCGATGCGGTAGTCGTGGCTGGCGATGGTTACGTCGGAGGCCCGGATCCAGCCGGTCGAGCCGTTGGGGCGGACCGGCAAAAGCACCTTGAGCCACGGCGGCCGCTGCTCCTGCACCAACAGGACCAGGGCGCTGCCATCGGGCTGGGGGTTGGCGAGCATGTGCGCCGGCCCGATGGCCTCCGGCTCGTCGAAGGCCGGGAGCGACGACGCCTTGGCCGTCGCAACCACCGAGAGGGGCGCGGCGGGCGCGAGCGTCGTGGGCACGCCGGCGAGGACCGGGGGCCGCTCGGGCGAGGAGCTGCAGCCCGCCGCCAGCACCAGAGCGAGCGCCGCAGCGGCCAGCCGTGCGCGTTGCGGTTTCCGATCCCTCACGCCGGCCGATCGTACCGCCGGCCGCCGCAGCGCGGACAGCACCCGGTCGGCCCGTCGCTCAGGGCGCCGCGGCGCGGCCAGCCGTCGCGGTGTTCGTAGCGTCCTCGTCCGCCGATGCCTCCTTCGTGCCGCCGGGCCGCAGTTCCAGGTAGGCGGCCTTGGCCGCGGCGACCACGGGCACGGCCAGCAGGGCCCCGACCACGCCGCCGGCCGACACCCCGATGAGGGCTGCGGTCATGGTGGCCGGGGGCGAGAGCTTCACCGAACGCCCCACGATCAGCGGGCTCAGGATGTGGTTCTCGAACTGGAGGTACAGCACGAAGAACACCGCGCAGATGACCCCGGTCGTGGCGCTGTGGCTGAAGCCGAGAAGCACGAACGGGATGCCGCCGGCCGCGCCGCCGATCTGGGGCACGAGGTCGAACAGGGCCACCCACACGGCGAGGAGGGGAGTGAGCGGCACCTTCAGGACCAGCCCGACGGTCAGCACGGCTGAACCGGCGACCCCTGCCACCAGCAGCGAGCCGGCGACGTACTTGCCGAACGTCTGGTAGGCCAAGAGGCCGAGGCGGTCGGCCTGCGCCCGCCGGCGCTCGGGCACCAGCCGGCGGGCGGCGCACACCAGGCGCTCGCCGTCGAGGAGCAGGCTGATGGTGATCAGCAGGGTGAACGCCGCCACGAGCAGGCCGTCGGCGAGGGTCTGCGCCGCGCCGATGATTGGCGTGTCCTCCCCCTCCAGCCGAGCCGGGAGGCCGTTGATCGCCCGGCGGATGGCGTCGGCGGTTCCGGCTCGGGCCAGGTCGTCGCCGATGACCGGGAGCTGCTCGATCTGGCCGACGACCCGGTCGGTCTCCCGGCTCAGGTCGCGCCCCTGGTCGATCGCCGGCGGGATGAGCAGGGCGCCGGCGGCGATGAGGAGGGCGAGCAACCCGAGCATGACCGCAGCGACACCGTCGGCCCGGTGACCGCCCAGCAGGCGGGTAACCCGCTCCACCAGCGGGTCCAGGGCCAGCGCCAGCAGGGTGCCGACGGCCAGGACGGTGGTTGCCCGCGGCGCCCCCCGGATGAGGGCGGTGACTGCGAGCAGGCCGACGAAGGCAGCCATGACCCAGGCCACCGACCGCCAGTCGAGGTCGACCTCCCGCACAGGACCCCTCTCGGCGCCGGCCACCGGTCGGTACTGTACCGGCATGGTGGCGCCCATCCCCCGGGAGCCGGCCACTCGGGAACGGCTGCGCATCTCGGCCCGGTCGGCCGTCATGACCGTGGGCATGTTCGGCACCACCCTGGCCCTCCTCGCCGTCGTGGCCGCGTCGCAACGGGTGATCGGTTGGATCCTCGTCGCCGGCACCCTCGCCGCCCTGCTCCACCCGCTGGTGTCCCTGCTGGCCCGGAAGGTGCCCCGAGCGCTGGCCACCGGCGTGGTCATGCTGGCGCTCGTCGGCGGCCTCGGTGCGGTCGGCTACGGCTTGGTCGACGATGTCGCCCGGGAAACCCGGCGCCTCCAGGAAGCTGGGCCGGAGCGAGCAAGGCAGATCGAGGCGTCGCCCCGCTTCGGCGAACTGGCCCGGGAGATCAAGCTGGCTGAGCGGACCGACCGCTTCTTGAAGGAGCTGCCGGCGAGGCTGCGGGGCGGCACGCCGGCCGAGGCGCTCCGGGCCGCGGCGACCCGAGGGGTGGCCTTCCTCGCCACCGGGGTGCTTACCATCTTCTTCCTCCAGCACGGCCCCCGTCTCGCCCGCTCGGCGCGCAACCAGATCCGCGACCCGCGCCGACGGGACCGGGTCGAGGTGATCGCCGTCGCCGTCTACCGACGGGCCTTCGGCTACTCCGGAGCGTCCCTGGCCATGTCGCTGGCCGCCGGCCTGACCGCCTTCCTGGTCGCCCGGTTGGCCGATGTCCCCGGCCCGGCCGCCTTCGGAGTCTGGGTCGGCCTCTGGGACCTCGTGCCCCTCGCCGGCACGCTCGTCGGCGCCCTGCCGATCGTCGTCCTGGCCGCGGCCTCCTCGGGGCCGCGGGCGCTGGCCGTGACCGTGGTGTTCGCCGCCTACCAAACCATCGAGAACCTGGTCGTCGGGCGGCGAGTCGAGCGGTCGACGGTGCGGGTCGGGCCGTTCGTCACCCTCGCCGCCGGGCTGGTGGGACTGGAGCTGAGCGGGATCGCCGGGGCCCTCCTGGCCACGCTGGCCGCAACGATTGCCGTCACGACCGCCAACGAGCTGGCGAAATCCACGGCCGCTGAGGAACACCCCGGCGTCGAGGAACGTTCTTCGTTAGGAGAGCGTCTCCCAGGAGGTCGTCAATGAAGTTCGTGCTGCGCCGTTCGCTCCCTTCGATCGCCGGCCTGGTCGGCCTGCTGCTCGCCGTCGGCTTCGCGGTGGTCGCCTTCCTGGGCGCCCCGGTCTGGTTCCCCGTGGCGTTCGCCGTCGTGATGCTCGGGATCCAGTTCCTGGTCAACCCCGCCATTATCAAGTGGCTGGTGCCGGCGACGGTGATCGCCCACGACGGTCAGCGCTACGCCACCGACCACCCCCTCGGCGACATCGTCGCCCGCCGGTGTGCCGACGCCGGCATCCCCCTCGTCACCCTCGGCATCGTCGATGATGGGAACCCGAACGCCTTCACCTTCGGCCGCACACCCCGCGACGCCCGCATGTGGGTCACCCGGGGCCTGCTGGAGCGGCTCGACGAGCGGGAGCTCGACGCGGTGGTCGCCCACGAGGTGGGCCACATCAAGCACTGGGACTTCGCGGTCATGACCGTCGCCGCCGTCATCCCGATGGCCTTGTACCTCGCCTACCTGATCGCCCGGGGCAGTAGCCGGACCGAGGCCCGGGTCGTGGCCATCGGCGCCTACGCGGCCTACCTGGTCTCCCAGCTCACCCTGCTGGCCCTGAGCCGGGCCCGGGAGACGGCCGCCGACCACTGGTCCTGCGAGTCGACTGGCGACGGCGACGCGCTGGCATCCGCGCTCGTCAAGATCGCCTACGGCATGGGCCAGGTCAGCGCGGCCCAGAAGGAGGAGGCGCACGCCCTCGTCGCCCAGGGCAAGCAGGGCCGCAAGGAGGCGGCGAAGCTGGCGGCCCGCACCCGGCGTGCCCAGTCCATGCGGGCCATGGGCATCTTCGAACCCCGCTCGGCCGAGGCGCTCCAGGCCGCGTTCGCCCAAGGCATCGACCCCGACCGGGCCATGGCCGCCATGCGCTGGGACCTGACCAACCCGTGGGGCAAGACGCTGGAGAAGCTCTCGTCGCACCCATTGGTGGCCCGGCGCATCCTCGACCTCGAGCAGTCCGGTCTGCCCGGCGCCCCCCGCCAATGGAGCGCGCTGCGGGCCATGTCGGCCGCCGCGCCCGAGCAGGTCTTCGACGCCCGGGTCCGCTTCGGCCGGGAAGTCGCCGTAGCCGTGGCCCCGTGGGTGCTGGTGGTAGGCGCCTTCGCCTTCGGCATCCTGCCCGACAGCCGCTTCGGCATGGGCCTCGCCCTGGCCGTCGCCGGCCTCCTGTTCTTCGTCAAGCAGCACGTCCGCTACCCCGGTGACCACCAGCCGGTCGACGAAGTCGCCGGCCTCCTGGAGCGCCTCGACGCCGGCCCCGTTGCCGGCATCGGCGTGACGGTCAAGGGCCGCATCATCGGCCGGGGCATGCCCGGCTACGTGCTGTCGCCCGACCTGGTCGTGGCCGACGCCTCCGGCTTCGTCCCCCTGCTGTACCGCCAGCCGATCCCCTTCGCCCGCGCCTTCTTCGGCCTGTTCCGGGCCGAGGCCTTCCTCGGCCAAGAGGTCGAGGCCCGGGGCTGGTACCGCCGCCTGCCCGGCCCGGCCATCGAGCTGCGCGACGTGCGGGCCGCCGACGGCCGCAAGGCCCGCTCCTTCGAGTGGGTCGCCCGCTACGCCGGCGCCGTCGTGCTCGTCGTGGCCGGCGTTGCCCTCATGCTGGTCGGCGTGGCCTGAGGAGGGCCGAGCCCGGTCGGGCGCCGAGTGTGCAGAAGTCCGTCTCTGGCACGGGAACTTTTTGGACACTCGGCGCCGGCACCGCTAGCGCCTCGTTGGCCCAGTGCTCAAAGGCCGCGGACGGTGATGCCCGGGTTCCCGCCCGAGAGCGCCGAGAGGTCGTCCGGGTCAGATGTCAGCACCACACCGCCGCCGGCGGCGGCGCAGACGGCGATGACGGTCGCGTCGACGTGGTCGGCCGACCCACGGGCCGCGGCCGCCAGGAGGTGGCCGATCCGCCGGGCCAGGGCCCGGTCGGTTGGGACGATGGCAACCCCGCCCTCGTGGGCCAGGCACGCATCCACGGCCTGATCGTGACCACCACCACGGTAGAGCTCACCCAGCACGGCAGCAGGCACAACGACATCAGCCGCCTCGACCAGCGCCGCCGTCACTGCGGCCCGAACAGTGCGCTCATGAGGGCCGCCCCGGGCGAAGGCAGAAAGGGCTTCTGCGTCGAGGACCAGGGCACTCATGCAAGCAGGCGACGGAACTCGGCCACCTCATCGGGGTCGACCGGCCCACGCTCGTCGGCCAGGCGATCGAGCAGCGCGGCCAGGGCGGCAGCCCGTTGTCGTCGCTCAACTTCGTCGCGCAGGATCTCATTGATCGTGGCCGACAGAGCCACGTCGTCATCACCAAGGGCATCGATCACGTCGGGGTCGAGGGTCAAGGTCTTCCGGACCTTGCTTCTGCTCATATCATCATCTTACATCACTCATACTCTCATCGATCACCGGCCGAACGCTTCTCCAGCCACCGCTTCAGGCCGGCGGCGTTGGAGTCGACACCGTTGAGGATGGCCATGGTCTCGCTGGGATCGGCGCCGAAGGCGCCGGCCAGGGCGCTGGCGATGTCGTCGCCCCTCGACCAGGCCGCCTCGGCCACCGCGGCCCAGTCGCGCAGCACGTCCTCGGCCTCGGTGAGGACATCGGTGGGGTCGCCGTCGAGCACGCCGAAGTGGGCCAGCGCCAGCGCTGACGGCCGGCGGGCGGCGAAGGTGTGGAGCGACCGGATGGCCAGGTCGAGGTCGAAGTCGGGCGGCGGCGTGGCCGGGCGGAGAACGCCGATGTCGGGCAGGCGGACGCCCACGGCGTCGCCGGCGAAGAGCACGCCGGTCTCCGAGTCGTGCAGGGCCAGGTGGTGCGATGCGTGGCCGGGCGAGTGGACGGCGGTCAGCACGTGGCCGGCGCCGACCGGGATGTCGTCGCCGTCCTCCAGCGCCACGATGCGCTCCACCGGCGTGGGGTCGAGGCGGCCGTAGAGCGAGTCCAGCATGTCGCCGTAGACCCGGGCGGCCGACGCGATGAGCCGGGAGGGGTCGACCAGATGGCGGGCGCCGACCGGGTGCACGTACACCGTCGCTCGGGGGAAGGCCCGGGCCAGGTCGCCGAC
>JANMRJ010000664.1:0-1092 GCA_031370985.1 Acidimicrobiales bacterium | reverse complement strand
GTCGTGGTCGGCGTCTCCCAGCCAGCGCTCCACGTCCCGGGCCCGGCGCAGCAGGCCCACCGAGGCGTCACGCAGGGCCTGGGCCTTGGTGGTGAGGTAGTGGCGGTCGGGGGCGATCTGCCCGGCCAGGGAGCGCTGGAGGCGCCCCAGGTAGTCGGCGCAGTGGGCCAGGCCCTCGCCGATGTGGTCGTGGTAGGGCCCCCAGGGGCCGGTGGTGTCGTTGGACATGGATGTCTCCTCTCGTGACGGGACGGGTGGTGCTCCGCCGGGGCTCGGCGGGTCGAGCAGAACGGGCTCGACGCCATGGCCAGCCCCCTCCTCGACGACGCCCCGGGGGCGTCGTGGCACCCACCACCGGCGAGCCTCGAAGCCGGCGGCGAAAGGAAGAGGCGGGGGTCAGGCCGCGGTCAGCGCCGTGGGCTCAGCGACGCGCCCGCACCGCTGGTGCATCGGTGTGGAGGATGTTGTTCTGTCCGGGGGCAGGGATCCGGGCGTCTCGACTTGCGGTTCGGGTGACGGCTGCCGGGCCTTCCGGACGTGCGGAGCGGGCCTTGCCGAGCAGAGCGGAGGGGTAGTCATCTTGCGCACAGCGCAAGGTGCCAGTGTGTCTCCTCGAAGATCGGCCAGGGCGAGCTGGCCGATCGAGTGGGCGGCGACCCGGCCCAGATCAGCCGCTACGAGAACGGGCGCATCACCCCGTCGGCCGATGCGGTGGTCAAGCTGGCCGAGGTGTTCGACGTGTCCACCGACTACCTGCTCGTCGAGGATAGCCCCCGCCGGCCGTTCCGGGGGGGCCGAGGACGTCCTGGGCGACCGCCTGGGCACCGTCGGCGAGCTGAGCCCCGAGGACCTCACGCTGCTGTTGGGCTTCCTCGACGCCCTGGTCACCAAGACCGGCTCAAGGCTCTCGCCGGCGGGGTCAGCTGATCTATTATTACTTGCCCGCTCTTCGCCGTCGACCGAATCGTAGCCACCCCGCCAAGCCGGCAAAGATGCCTATAAACCACCCGAACGGGCCCACATCCGTGACATCGGCGAGACCGGTCCAGTCGCCTGCTGACTCGCGCTTCTGAAGAAGACCGTCCAATCTGC
>JANMRJ010000647.1:0-15386 GCA_031370985.1 Acidimicrobiales bacterium | reverse complement strand
CGACGACCTCGTGCTCACCGACCCCCACGTCGGCGACCCCGAGGGCCGCAGCGAGGATGTCCAGCTCCTCCTCGACGCCATCCTCGCCGCCACCGAGCGCCTCGTCATCACCTACACCGGCCGCGACGAGCGGACCAACGCCAAGCGCCCGCCAGCGGTGCCGGTCGGCGAGCTGCTCGACGTGATCGACCGAACCGTGCGACTCCCCGACGGCGAGCCGGCACGCACTCGGATCGTGGTCCACCACCCGCTCCAGCCCTTCGACGGCCGCAACTTCGTCCCCGGCCAGCTCGTGCCCGGACGCCCATGGAGCTTCGACCGCGTCGGCCTCGAAGGGGCCAAGGCGCTCGCCGGCGAGCGCCGGAACGCCACGCCCTTTCTCGCCGGCGCCCTCCCGCCGGTGCACGCCGAGGTCGTGGAGCTCGACCAGCTCATCCGCTTCGTCGAGCACCCGGTCAAGGCGTTCCTGCGCCAGCGGATCGGGATCTCCCTGGGCGACTGGACCGTCGACCTCGATGACGCCCTCCCGGTGGAGCTCGACGCGCTCGAAGGCTGGAAGGTCGGCCAGCGAATCCTGGAGGCCCGCCTGGCCGGCGCCGGCATCGACTCCTGCGTCGCCGCCGAGCGGGCCCGGGGAGAGCTCCCGCCGGGCGCCCTCTCGGAGAAAACGCTGACGAGGGCCCGCTGGTCGGTCGGTCCCCTGCTGGCCGCCGCGGCCAAGGAGGTGCCCGCCGGCGAGCCGGACGGCGTGGAGGTCAATGTCCGCCTCGACGACGGCCGGATCCTCGTCGGGACGGTGCCGGGCGCCGTCAGCAACGTCGTGCGCACCGTCACCTACAGCCGGCTGAAGGCCCGCCCCCGGCTGGCAGCCTGGGTGCGGTACCTGGCGCTGGGCGGGCGGCTCGATGTCGTCACGATCGGCCGGCGGCGGGCCGAAGGGCCGAGGGAGGCCGATGTCACCGTCGCCCGGCTGCCGGCCGGCGCCCTCGACCCGGCGAGCGCCAGGCGGCACCTCCACCGGCTCGTCAACCTCTACGACCGGGGCATGTGCGAGCCGCTCCCGCTCTACTGCGCGACGTCCGCGGCCTACGCGGCCGCGGTCGCCATCGGGCGACCGGGGCCGCCGGCAGCCCGCAAGCAGTGGGAAACCGACCGGTTCAGGAACGACGCCATCCCCCTCGAGGATGTCGAGCCCGAGCACCGGCTCGTGCTGGGCGGCGTCGTGGCGTTCGACCAGCTCCTGCTGGCGCCGGCCGGCGCCGACGAGGAGGGCGAGGGCTGGGATGCCGGCGAGGCGACGCGCTTCGGCCGCTACGCCCTCCGGATGTGGAGCGGCGTGCGCGCCACCGAGCGGCTGGACGACAGGTGACCGGCCCGGGAGGCCGGTCCGACAAGCATTTCACCGGGATGCTCTCCCGGAGGGAGCGTGGACCGGTGACGGCGGCACCCTTCGACATCTGCGGCCCCCTGCCCGCCGGGGTCACCGTCCTCGAGGCCAGCGCCGGCACCGGCAAGACCTTCACCATCGCCGCCCTCGCCGCCCGCTACGTCGCCGGCGGCCTCCCGCTCGAGCGGCTGCTGATCGTCACCTTCACCCGCATGGCGACCAGCGAGCTGCGCGACCGCGTGCGAGAGCGGATGGTGTCGGCCGAGCACGGTCTGACGCGGGCCCTGGCTCCCGCTCAAGGGGCCGCTCGGGCCCTGGCTCCCGCTCAAGGGGCCGCTCGGGCCCTGGCCGGCGTGGCGACCGGCACCGCCGACGAGGTCCTGCACGTCCTCGCCTCGGGTTCCGAGGATGATGTCCGCCGGCGCCGTGACTACCTGCGCACTGCGCTGTCGGACTTCGACGCGGCAACGATCGCCACCACGCACGGCTTCTGCCAGCATGTCCTCAACGGGCTCGGCGTGGCCGGCGATGTCGAGCCCGACGTGGCGTTCGTCGAGGACCCCCGGTACCTGGTCGACGAGGTCGTGACCGACCTCTACGTCCGCGCCTTCTATCGGCCCGGCCATCCGACCCCCTTCACGCTGGCCCAGGCCCTGAGGATCGGCGAGCAGGCGGTGGCGAACCCCGACGCCTATCTCATGCCCGACGCCGCCCCGCAGGACAGCCCGGAGCAACTGCGATGGCGCCTGGCCCGGAAGGTCCGCCAGGAGGTCGACCGCCGGCGCCGGATGACTGCGGCGCTGACCTACAACGACCTCGTCGGTCGCCTGCGCGACACCCTGATCGACCCGGTGCGGGGTGAGACCGCGTGCCGGCGCCTGCGGGAGCGCTACCAGGTGGCGCTGGTCGACGAATTCCAGGACACCGACCCGATCCAGTGGGACATCATGCGCCGCGCTTTCGCCGAGCCCGGCGCCGGGTCCACCCTTGTCCTCATCGGCGACCCCAAGCAGGCCATCTACGCCTTCCGGGGCGCCGATGTCTACGCCTATCTGGAGGCAGCGCGGATCGCCGGCGCCCAAGCCACCCTCGATGTCAACTGGCGCAGCGACGAGGGTCTGCTCGACGCCTACGACGCGCTGTTCGCCGGCGCCCGGCTCGGCCACCCCGACATCGCCTATCGCGATGTCTGCGCCGCGCCCGCCAACCGGGGCCGACGGCTCACCGGCGCACCGGTCGACCAGCCCCTCCGGGTCCGCGTGCTCCACCGCGAAGATGACCTGGTGTCGCTGACCGCCAAGGGTTGGGCGAGCCTGAACGAGTCCCGGATGGTCGTCGCCGCCGACCTCGCGGCCGACGTGGTGCGCCTGCTCTCCTCCGGCGCAGAGATCGGGGGTCGGGCGGTACGGCCGGGGGATATCGCCGTGCTCGTCCACCGCAACCGGAGCGCACTTGCCGTCCAGGACGCGCTTGTTAGCGCCGGCGTGCCGACGGTCGTCAACGGCGCCGGCAGCGTCTTCGCCACGCCCGCGGCGGCCGCCTGGCTGCGTCTCCTGGAAGCCCTCGAGCGGCCGGCGTCGGCGGGCCCGGCGAAGACGGCTGCGCTCGGGGTGTTCCTCGGATGGACCGCGGCGCAGGTTGCCGCGGCCGGCGAGGCGGAGTGGGAGCACCTTCACGCCCGGCTCCACCACTGGGCCGCGGTGCTGCGCCTCCGGGGCGTCGCCGCGCTGTTCGAGACGATCAGCCGCTTCGAGCACCTGGGCCGGCGGGTATTGGAGCACCACGACGGCGAGCGGACCCTGACCGACCTCCGCCATGTCGGCCAACTCCTGCACGGCGTGGCCACCGCCGAGCAACTGGGTGTCACCGCCCTGACGGGGTGGCTCCGCCAGCGGATCGCCGACGTGACGGAGGAGGAAGAGGCCGAGGACCGGAGCCGACGTCTCGAGTCCGACGCCGAGGCTGTCCAGGTGTTGACGATCCACCGCAGCAAGGGCCTGGAGTTCCCGGTGGTGTACTGCCCATACCTCTGGGAGCCGGCGTGGATCTTCGAGGACGAACCCCCGGTGTTCCACGATTCTTCCGCCGGCGACCGGCGCACGATCGATGTCGGCGGCCGGACCGACAAGTACCGGGGCTCGGGCCGCCAGCACCTCATCGAGCGCCGGGGCGAGGAACTGCGCCTGGCCTACGGTGCGCTCACCCGGGCCAAGCACCAGGCCGTCGTGTGGTGGGCGGCCTCGTGGGACTGCCGGGACTCGCCGCTGTGCCGGCTCCTGTTCTTCCGGGACGACGACGGTAACGTTGCCCCCGAAGGCACCTCCCCGCCAGAGGACGCCGACGCGGTGGCCCGCTTCGACGCGCTAGCCGAGAGCGTACCGGGGTGCATCAGCGTCGAGCGGGTCGACGGCGGGAACGGCGCGGTGTGGGTCGACCGGGAGCCGGCCAGCGCCGAGCTGGCGGCCGGGCGGTTCGACCGCACCCTCGACCCGGCCTGGCGGCGCACGTCCTACAGCGGCATCACCTCGGGCGCCCACGAGGCCAGGGTGGGCAGCGAGGCCGAGGAGCGACGCGAGCCCGACGAGGTGCCAGTCGTGGCCACGACCGGGGGTTCGGCCGACACGTCGCCGGCCAACGAGCCCGCGTTTCGGGCCAACGAGCCAGCACTGCGGGCGAACGAGCCCGCGCTGCGGGCGGTGCCGTCGCTGCTGGCGGCCATGCCCGGCGGGGCCGATGTCGGCACGTTCGTCCACGGCGTGCTGGAGGAAACGGACTTCACCGCCGGCGACCTGGAGGCCGAGCTGTGGAGGTCGATGGAGAAGGCGAGCGCCCGGGATGCGGTGGACGTTGGCGACCGCTCGCTCGTCGTCGGCGGACTGCTGGCCGCCATCGAAACCCCGCTGGGGCCGGTCGTGGACGACCTCCGCCTGCGCGACATCGGTCCCGACAACCGAGTCAACGAGCTCGGCTTCGAGCTGCCCCTCGCCGGCGGCGACACGCCATCGGGCAGCATCGCCCTCTCAGACATCGGGCGGCTGCTCGCCACACACCTACCGGCCGGCGACCCGTTCGCCGGCTACGCCCCCCACCTGGCCGATCCTGGGCTGGCGTCCGGGCTGCGGGGCTACCTGTCCGGCAGCCTCGACCTCGTGCTGCGAACGCCCGACAAGCGCTACGCCGTCGTTGACTACAAGACGAACTGGCTGGGCATCGAGGGCGAGCCGCTCAGCGCGTGGCATTACCGGCCGGCGGCAGTGCTCGACGCCATGTACGCCGCCCACTATCCGTTGCAGGCGCTGCTGTACACCGTGGCCCTGCACCGCTACCTCCGGTGGCGTCTGCCGGCGTATGACCCGGGCCGCGACCTGGCCGGCGTGCTCTACCTGTTCGTGCGGGGCATGGTCGGACCAGCGACGCCCCAGGTCGACGGCGAACCGTGCGGGGTGTTCGGGTGGCGCCCGCCGGCACCCCTCGTCGAAGCGCTGAGCGACCTGTTGGACGGGGGGGCGCCGGCGTGAGCACTCTCGACATCGACTCCGTCGACCCGTTCGACCCGCGGGTGGCGCTTGGCGCCAGCGGCATCCTCCGGGCCTTCAATGACGCCGGCGCGCTGTCGGCCGCCGATGTCCACGTCGCCACGCGCCTCGGGCGCCTGGCCGGCGAGACCGACGATGCGGTGCTGCTGGCCGCCGCGTTCGCGGCCCGCGGCCCGCGGCTCGCCCACGTCTTCACCGACCTGGCCACGGTCCGGGAACACCTCACCGTCGACACCGACCTCCCAGTCGACGTAGAGGCCCTGCCGTGGCCCGCGGTCGCCGGCTGGTTGACGGCCGTCTCCACCAGCCCGCTGGTGGCCGCAGGCGTCGACGGCGGGGACGATTGCCCGCTGCGCCTGGTCGGGACCCGCCTGTACCTCGACCGTTACTGGCGGGAGGAGCGCCAGGTCGCCGCCGACCTGCGGGCCCGCGGCAGCGCGCCGGCACCCGAGGTCAACACTGCCGTCCTGCGCGCCGGGGTGGACCGCCTGTTCACTGGGCCGGCGCCGGACTACCAACGTATTGCCGCCGCCACCGCAGTGCTGCGCCGGTTCAGCGTGGTGGCCGGCGGGCCGGGGACGGGCAAGACCACCACGGTGGCCCGCGTCCTGGCCCTGCTCCACGACCAGGCGGTGGCAGCCGGCGCCCGCCCGCCGCTGGTGGCCCTGGCCGCCCCGACCGGCAAGGCCGCGGCCCGGCTGGAGGAGGCGGTGCACGAGCAGGCAGCCGGGCTGGACATCACCGACGACGCCCGGCGATGGCTGCTCGGCTTGTCCGCGGTGACCCTGCACCGGCTGCTCGGCTGGCAGCCCGGCAACCGGGCCCGGTTCCGCCACGACCGCCGGAACCGGCTGCCCCAGGCCGTCGTCGTGGTCGACGAGACATCGATGGTGGCGCTGACCATGATGGCGCGACTGGTCGAGGCCGTCCGGCCGACGGCCCGCCTGGTGCTCGTCGGTGACCCCGATCAGCTGGCGTCGGTCGAGGCGGGGGCGGTACTCGGCGACATCGTGGGCCCCGCCGCCGGCGGCCTCATGTTGACGCCGCCGGCGAGGGCTGTGCTCTCCAAGATCACCGGCCACGACGTGACGGCCGCCAACCCGCCGGTGGGCGCGGCAGTCGCCGATGGGATCGTCGTCCTCCGCCACGTCCACCGCTACGGCGGCGCCATTGCCGGGTTGGCCGAGGCGGTGCAGCGCGGCGACGCCGACGCCGTCGTCGATGTGCTGTCCGCCGACAACGACGACGTGGGTTGGCTCCCGGTCGACGTGGCCGGCGCCGCTAGCGCGCTGCTGGAGCCGGTCCGGGAGGCGGTGGTGGCGGCCGGCCGGGAGGTTTCGGCTGCGGCCGTCGAAGGCCGGGGACGCGACGCCCTGGCTGCCCTGGGAGGCTTCCGCCTCCTCTGCGCCCACCGTCGCGGCCCGTACGGCGTGGCCACATGGACGGCGCGCGTCGAACGCTGGCTGGCCGCTGGCATCGACGGCTTGGCCAGCACCGCCGGCTGGTACGTCGGCCGCCCCCTCCTCGTGACCGAGAACGACTACGGCCTCGGCCTCTACAACGGCGACACCGGCGTGGTTGTGGCTCATGGCGCCGGCGCGGTTCGGGCGGTTTTCGAGCGCCGGGGCCAGCTGCTGGAGCTCAGCCCGCAGCGCCTCGCACCGGTCGACACCGTCTACGCCATGACGGTCCACAAGGCCCAGGGTTCCCAGTTCCGCCACGTCGCCGTCCTCCTCCCCGACCCGACGTCGCCGATCCTCACCCGGGAGCTGCTGTACACGGCCATCACCCGTGCTCAGGAGCGCCTGGTCCTCGTCGGCACCGAGGAGACCGTACGAACCGCAGTCGAGCGCCCGATCACGCGCGCGTCGGGACTGCGGGAGTGGCTCTGGGAGAACTGACTGCGACGACACCCTCAAGGTTCTCCGCCAACGCGCCGACAACGCCGCGATGGTCCCCGCTCTCCGCCTGCGACGGGGCACAACGGGAGTCGCCGCCCTGGCCGTCGCCGCCGCGCCGGCACCCAGGCTCGGGTGCCGGTCAGCTTCGACTACGCGGGCGAAAGCGACCCCGGCCCGTACCCCGTCCCCGCCAACTCGCCGATCGAGGGCGGCGCCGGCTCGTCCGGCGACCGCCACGTGTTGGTCGTCGACCGCGACGCCTGCCGTCTCTGGGAGCTCTACCGCGCCTACCCGCAGAACGGCGGCGCGTCGTGGGCCGCCGGGTCGGGCGCGACCTGGGACCTCACCTCCAACGCCATGCGGCCCCTCGGCTGGACCTCCGGCGACGCCGCCGGCCTGCCGATCCTGCCCGGCCTCGTCCGCTACGAGGAGGTGGCGGCCGGCGAGATCGACCACGTCATCCGCTTCACCGCGCCGCGCACGGCCGACGCCTACGTGTGGCCGGCCAGTCACAAGGCCCAGACCGGTGGCGCCACCGACCCACCGATGGGCGCCTTCTTCCGGCTCAAGGCCAGCTTCGACATCAGCGGCTACTCGGCCCAGAACCAGGTCATTCTGCGGGCATTGAAGAAGCACGGCATGGTGCTCGCCGACAACGGCTCGTCGTGGTTCATGAGCGGCGCCCCCAACGCCGGCTGGAACGACGACGATCTCAGCCGCCTGCGCTCGGTCCCCGGCTCCGCGTTCGAGGCGGTCGACGTGTCGTCGCTCAAGGTGTCCTCGACGTCGTACGCGATTAGCACCGGCACCACCACCACCACCCGGCCACCCACGACGACCTCGACGGTGCCGCCCACCACAACGACGACAGTGGTCCCGTCGGGCCAGCTCGTGGCCAACGCCGGCTTCGAGTCCAACCTGAACAACTGGGGCACCGGCAACAACGCCACCACCCTGACCCGCACCTGCGCGGTCGCCCACACCGGCGCCTGCGCCGCCGAGATCGGCCGGCGGGGCTCAACCGGCGAGGCGGTGCTGGACGACTCCCCCAACTCGGTCAGCTCCTCGACCGCCGGCCGCGTCTACGCCGCCTCGGCGTGGGTCAAGGCGCCAGCGGGCCGGAGGGTGACCCTGAGGGTGCGCGAGTACCGCAACTCCGCGGTCATCCAGTACCGGACGACGACCGTCACCGGAACGGGCACCTGGCAGCAGGTTGCGGTGAGCAGCCCGCCGACGGCGGGGGGTACCGGCCTCAGCGTCGATGTGCTGGTCAGCCTCCCGACGAACCTCCAGGCCAGGTCGACGACGTGTCGCTGCGCCGGCTCTGACATAGCGTCGTCTGACGTGGTCCACGTCGACTGGCTGATCAGGCAGCTCGCCGGGGCCACGCGGAGGCGCGTTGGCGCGTCGGCGCCAACGACTTGTGACCGGCGGCCCGGGCCGCGTCGCAGCCCGGTAGCGGGGGTGGTCGTCCGGCCGCAACCGACCGTGCCGTCCGACGGGGCGTCTACACCGCCTGCGCCATGAATGATGCTCCGCACGCGGGCGCTGTCGACTGCACCGCACTCGGCGACGAGGCACGTGAGCATCTCGGGTCGTGCCGTGGCGAGCAAGGGGTCGGCAAGGATCTGGCCCTCGCATCGACCACCGTCATCCACGCCGACCGACTCTTGGAACTCTTCGTCGAGACCAGGCGCTTCGGGCCTATCGAGAATCTTCATCTCGCTCCGCCTTCCACCGTTAGGGTCCGTGCGACAACTACTTGAGCGTCTCGATGTCCATCGCCGCAGGTCACGTCGTTAGTCCCGCGCAAGTAACTGCTGCACGGGCCCTTACCTCATCACATCCCCCAAGGTGCTCTCAGCCTCTGGGTACCAAACCCTGCAGTTAGGACATGAGCACGCTGCCACCGGCGTGGAGCGGGTCCTGGATGAGCTGGCGCAGAGGAAGGCCCAGACCGTAGGTGTTCATCTTCTTGGCCGGCATAATACGAAGAAAGCATCCCTCCGCTTCCTCCAGCGCTCCGTGACCGGCGATCTTCTTCAACTGCCCGGACTGGAGGATGGACACCATGTGCGGATCGTCCATGGCGAGGATCTCTGCGGTGGCCTGAAACTGGATTGTGGAGGGAGGCCCGACGGGGATTCGCCGGACCGGGATGCACATGAAAACATGCGGATTCTGAGCGATGTTGCGCGCCTTTTTGCTGGTGCGGAAGGTGTGCACATAGAGAACTCCGTCGACCACCTTGTAAAGCACGGCAGCGACATGGGGCCGGTTGTTGGCCGAGGTGGTCGCAAGCGTGCCGAACGACCGCCGAGCGATGGCTGCGGTGATGAGTGCGGACTGTGGTTCAACTCGGTTCATCGTCTTGGTCACGGGAGCATCCTCACTCACAGGCTGCCCACTAGTAAGGTCCAATCCGGTGCCGCGTTCTTGGACCAGTTCCGGCCTTTGCCTCGATGTCGACATGCAGAGTGCCTCGGGACGTCGCGCTCGGCTGGAAGGAGCGTTGCGGGAGGCAATCAACGAGGGGCGCCTCGCAGCCGGAACGGCGCTGCCCTCTAGCCGCTCGCTCTCGCAGGATCTGGGCGTGGCACGCGGCACTGTGGTCGAGGCGTACACCCAGCTGGTGGCGGAGGGCCTGCTGGTGACGCTGCCCGGGGCGGGGACAGCGGTCGCCGCCACCTTGAGCCCGGCGTTGCCTTCGGAGAACCGTGACGAAGACGTTCCTCGCATAAGCTTGCTGCCAGGACTGCTCGACCTCGAAGCCACATATCCGCGCCGGCTGTGGCTCAATGCTGTTCGCGACGTGCTACACACCGCGCCCGACGCCTCCTTCGACTACGGCGACCCCCGGGGCCGTAGCGAGCTGCGGGAGGCGCTGGCTTCCTACCTAGGCCGGGCGCGGGGCGTGGTCACCACTCCGGACCGAATCGTGATCTGCTCCGGGTTCTCGCACGGCTTGACGCTCGTCGCCACCTCGCTGCGGGCCGCCGGGGTCCGCACGGTTGCGATGGAGGATCCGTGCCTGCCGTTCCATCGCGACATCGTTCGCCGGCAAGGCCTGGGCGTCGTTCCCGTCGGGCTTGACCCGGGCGGGGCCACCGTCGATGGGCTGGACCGCCTTGACGCGCCGGCCGTCGTCCTCACCCCGGCCCATCAGTACCCGACCGGCGTGACGCTGACGCCCGAGCGCCGCACCGCCCTCGTCGACTGGGCGAGGAACCGCGACGCCCTAATCGTGGAGGACGACTACGACGGCGAGTTCCGGTACGACCGCCAGCACGTCGGGGCAATGCAGGGGCTCGACCCCACCCACGTGATCTACGGAGGCACGGTGAGCAAGACGTTGGCCCCTGGGATGCGCCTCGGTTGGCTGGTGCTTCCCGCTCGGCTGGTGGAGCCGGTGGTCGAAGTACACAGGAACAGCTTCGCGTTCCCGCCTGCCCTGGATCAACTGGCGCTGGCGTCGCTTCTCCGCTCCGGGCGGTTCGACCGCCACCTCCGGTTCCTTCGCGCCCTTTACCATGCCCGCAGGGACCAGTTGGCGACGGCCGTCACCGGGGCCATGCCGTCGCTTCGCACCGCGGGGACGGCGGCCGGGCTGCATTTCCTGCTCGAGCTGCCCGAAGCCGGGCCCACCGAAGACGACATTCGTGTCGCGGCCTTGCGGCACGGGGTGGCGCTCGCCTGCCTCGGTTCGCACTGGCACGAGCCGGGCCACCACGTGCAGGGAGTCGTCGTGGGGTACAGCCGCCCACCGGCACACGCCTTCGCCCAAGCGGTCGACGCCCTAATCGCGGTCGTACTGGACGCGGACCGTGCCGCCTCTGCAGATACCTTCGACGACCGGGCATGCTTCAACGAGAGCAGCATGTAGGCAAACTTGTCGGTGTAGGTCGCAGTGAACAGCCCGCCGGCGACGGGGGGTACCGGCCTCAGCGTCGATGTGCTGGTCAGCCTCCCGACGAACCTCCGGGCCCAGGTCGACGACGTATCGCTGCGCCGGCTCTGACATAGCGTCGTCTGACGTGGTCCACGTCGACTGGCTGATCAGGCAGCTCGGCGGCGTCTCGCGGTATGAGCTGGCGGTCAACCTTCCCTACGCGCTGGCCTTCGCGTGCGTCGGCGCCGAGGTGGCATGGCTCGCCCGCCGGCGGGGACCAGCCCGTGCTGCCATCCTGCGCTCCGCGGCGACAGCCACTGCTATGGCCGCCGGCGCCTTGGTCGTGGGCATCCTCTACACGGCCGTCCTACGGCACCTGTGGGGCGTGGTGGCCACCTTGGGTTGGGAGGGCGCGGCGTCGTTCTGGTCGGCGCACCCGGTCATCGGCGCGGCCGTCACCTTCGTCGCCTGGGATCTCTCGGGCTGGCTCTACCACGTCATCGGCCACCGCACCCGGGTGGGGTGGGCCGCCCACCGGCCCCACCACTCCGGCGAGGACTTTGACGCCACCCTCGGCCTGCGCCAGTCGTGGGCGCCGTTCCACGGCCTCGTCCACCATCCGCTGCTGGCCCTCGCCGGCTTCGACCTGCGGGTCGTGTTCGTGTGCGCCGCGGTGTCGAACTGCTGGCAGGTGCTGGAGCACACCAGCCTTCCCGTCCGCTTCCCCCGCTGGTTCGAGGCCCAGGTGATGACACCGGCCGCCCACCGCCACCACCACGGTCGCGACGCAGGCGCGATCAACCTCGGACCCGTCTTCACGTGGTGGGACCGCTTGGCCGGCACGTGGGTGTCGCCGGATGTGACGGCGCCGGCGGCGTACGGGCCGGCGGTGCGGGCCTCCGCGAACCCCGTGGCGGTGGAGCTACGCGGGTGGGTGGCCCTCTTCGCCGGTCAGCCGCCGCCCCCCTGTGATCGGCCAGCCGTGCGGGCTCGCATGTAGAGCGCGACCTGGCCGGCCACGAGTGCCGGCGGCACAAACGACCCCAGCGAGAACCGACCGGTGAGGATCGACGCGACCGATCCCAGGCACCATGTGCCTTCCAGGACCAGGATGACGATCCACCAGCCCATCGCCTTGCTCGACCCCCGTCCGGCCCTTGGGGCGAGGATAAACCCGAATACGACGATCGCCACCATCGCCAGGACGACAACCAGCAGCACCGCGAGGATGATCGCTATCTCGCCTGCGCCGAACGACACCGTTTCCGCCAGCACAGCTACAGGATGGCACGTTGCCCGCCCGAAACCCGCCCTACAGGTCGAGCGACTCCCAGTCGGTCCCGGGAAGAACTGGTGAAGCAGCTCCGGAGCGCTTCGCAACAGCCTGGCCGGCCCATCCCGATCACGGGCTTGCGACAGGACGGTAAGCCAGACGGGTCGAACCGTGACGACACGTACTACAGAGGAGGAGCGCCGGCCCGCTGCTTCGTTCGGCAGCGAAGACGGGGTATTCACAGCCGGTCGGGCAATCGGTCGCACGCCTCCGCCTCCTCGCTTCTTCGTCGATGGGGTACACGACCGACAGCGACAGCCGGCTGTCATTACATTGCCGTGTGGGCCGAGGAGGCAACGGTGGGAACACGCACGAATCTCGATCAGGCCGAGTCCTACGCCCTCGCGCCAGACGCCCCCGAATGCGACATGGTGATGAAGGGCGGGATCACCAGCGGCGTGGTCTACCCCCGCGCCGCCTGCCGCTTGGCCACTACGTACCGCCTCCGACGAGTCGGCGGGTCCTCAGCCGGGGCCATCGCCGCCGCCATGGTGGCGGCGGCCGAGCACGGTCGGGAGAGCCCCAACGGCGGCTTCGTCCGGCTGAACACCGTCCCTGACGAGCTCGGTGCCGCGCTTCCCCAGCTCTTCCAGCCCTCGACCGCGACGCAGCCCGCCTTCGCGGTCCTCAACACCTGGGTTGATCCGCAGCTCGGCACTCGGGCTCGCATCCACCGGACACTCTCGCTGGTCAGCCGCTCGGCACCGTGGTGGGGCGTGCTCACTGTCGTGGTTTTTCTCATCCCGGTCGCCGCATTCGCTATCGGCATCCAGGGTGCGCCGAAGGATCCACACGGGCTCTGGCGTCTGGCCCGCGCCCTTGCCGTGTGGGCGCCATTAGCACTGGGGATCGGAGTCGTGGGCGCTGCCGCTGCTTACATCACCGCGGCCATCCGTCTTGGGCGAAGCACTGTCGCCGGACTGGAGGCCAACGGGTTCGGCCTGTGCGACGGGCACCAGCGCGATCCCGCGGTTGGTCATGTGCCCCTTACCGACTGGATGGCGGACCTGCTGGACGAGCTCGCCGGGCGCCCCCCTGGCCTGACCACCACCCCGTTGACCTTCGGCGATCTCTGGGGCCCGGAGGCGGCGGCTGCCTATCGAACGGCGATGAAGAAACCGGGCACGGGCGAGGCAAGCGCCCTCTCGCTCAACACGCGGCGGGAGCTGGCGGCCATGCGGCGCATCGACGTGGTGGTCATGACCACAGACCTCTCGCATCGCCGCCCATACCGCTTCCCCTTCGATACGCAGATCTTCCTGTGGTGCCCGTCTTGTCTCGGGAGGTACTTCCCCGATCGGGTGATGGACCAGCTCCAAGCGAAAGCGCGCGCCACCCATCCCAAGGGTGACCCTCCCAATGGCAATGGCGAGGTCCGTCGCGTGTGCCCGGTCCACCAGGAGCGCCTCTGGTTCCTCCCCTTAGCGGTCGACATTCCCGTCGTGATTGCCGCCCGGCTCAGCCTCAGTTTCCCTGGGCTCGTCAGCGCCGTCCCGCTCTACGCCGTCGACTTCGCCACGGTCGCCGGCACCTACGCGGTGAAACCCGTCTGGTTCTCCGACGGCGGCATCACCAGCAACTTCCCGATGCAGTTCTTCGATCAGCCGTTACCCGATCGGCCCACCTTCGGCATTAACCTCACGCCGCCGCATCCTCATAGCGACAAGCTGGTGTGGCGCCCCAGCGCCGCACCCATGTCCGGCTCCCTCCCTCGCCACAACGAGGTCGCGTCGATGTTCGGGTTCCTCCATGCGATTCTCGACACCATGCAGAACTGGGTCGACAACCTTCAGGTTTCGACCCGGGGGTTCAATGACCGCGTGGCCGAGGTGCGCCAACGCGACGACGAGGGTGGCATGAACCTCAAGATGCCGACCCACACGATTCAGGCCCTGGCCAACCGTGGCGCCGATGCAGCCGCTACCTTCGACAGCTTCGACTTCAACGACCATCGCCTCACGCGGTTCCGGATCGCCATGGCCGGAGCCGACGAGTTCCTGGCCGTCATGCAGGAGGCTGAGGACGGCACCGACGGGTACGGCCAGCTCCTTGCAAGTAGCGGCACACCGAAGGCGCTGCGGGACGGGTACGGCGAGCTGGTCGATGTAGCGGGCAGCTGGGCGGCGGCCGGTCATCCGGCCAGCAAGGGCGCGCCGAAACCGCAACCTCAGTTGCGGCTGGTCCCTCGACAGTGAGCCGTTGGGCACCGTTCGAGACGTTCAGCGGCGGACGGCAGGGCTGGGTGTCCTGCGCCGCCGTCGCCCTCACCCTCGTCAGCAGCGCGTACATGCGGCACAAGAACAGGATCATGACGGCCAGTGGCGGTGCCGGCATCGTCCGCTTCGAACTCGCAGCTACCTCTGCCGCGGCACGGGCATGCATGGCGGGCTGGACCGAGGCCGGCCGCGAGGCAGCCCGCCTTCAGCTGCTGGCCGACTACGCGTTCCTCGTTGGCTACGGGCTGGCACTCGCCATCCCCTTGGCATCGGCAGCCAACGAGATCGGCATGCGCTCGTGGACCTGGCTCGGTCAGACGACGCGCGTCGTTGCCTGTCTGGCGCTGCTTGCATCCGTCTTGGACGGGGTCGAGAACGCGCTCCTGCTACGGGCGTTGCGTCACGCCGGCGACGACTCCGACCTCGGTGGGTCGCCGGCGGTCACCGCATGGTGCGCCCGAACGAAGTTCCTTCTCAGTGCGATCGCGCTCGAGTTTCTGCTACTCGTTGTGGTTCCACTGGTGCTTCCTCCTCGCACGATCCTCCAATGAGCCGTAACTTGGCGGCGGCGCCGGGCGACCGACGGGGCACGCCGGCCGCCGACGACGCCGTCGTTAGGGTGCTGGCATGGAGTTCGACACCATCGACAACGGCAAGGGCGAGCTGCCCGAGGAGTACCGGCCGCACTTCGTCGGCGTGGCCCGGTTCCAACGCTTCAAAAGCCCGTTCGGGGCCCGGCCCGCGGTCTTCGCCGTGCACTTCGAGGCCGGCGCCCGCACCCGGCCGCATGTGCACCGCTCGGGACAGGTTCTGCACGTCACGCAGGGCCGGGGGATCGTGGCCGGCCGCACCACTCGCCAGGTCGTCCTCCCCGGCGACGTGGTGACCGTCCAGCCGGGCGAGTGGCACTGGCACGGCGGCACGGCGGATACGGCGATGAGCCACCTCACCGTCCAGGTGACCGAGCCGGGGGATGTCGACTGGGATGTCGATGAGGGGGACTGGGCTGCCGGCTGAGTCCGTGCTGCTCGGGATCGATGTCGGGACATCGCGAACCAAGGCCGTCCTCGTCGACCGCGCCGGTCGGGAAGTGGCCGCAGCCGCGCGCTCCACCCCGTTCGGTA
>JANMRJ010000608.1:0-7011 GCA_031370985.1 Acidimicrobiales bacterium | reverse complement strand
GCCAATCGGGACATCTTCGGGCCCGGCGCAGCCGGGGGATCCGTACCGGTGGCGGTGGAGACTCGCTTCCTCTGGAAACCCGAGGTCATCAGTAAGACATTCGGGCTCCTCGCGTTCGAGGCCGGGGTCTCCGGGCGCCCCGTACAGCTCGTCCTCCAGGCATTGCTAAGGGCCCTTTGAAGTTCGTCAACACCCTCCGGGACATCTTTCCGGCCGACGGGTTCAGCAACGGCCCCTCCATTGAGGTCAACTCCTCTGGCGTTCGTGCCAGCTACGCCCTGGCTCTGCCGACCGTCGGCGTCGGCATCTTCAGCATCCAGAACGTCAGCCTCAGCGCCAGCCTCTCGCTGCCGTTCGTCGACAAGCCCGCCAGTGTCCGTTTCGCAGTCTCCGAGCGCCACAAGCCGTTCCTCGTCACGGTGGCCACCTTCGGCGGGGGCGGCTTCTTCGCACTCGCCCTGAATGCCAAGGGGATCGAGCAGATCGAGGCGTCCATTGAGTTCGGTGGGAGTCTCTGCTTGAACCTCGGTCTGGCGAGCGGCGGCGTCACCATCATGGCCGGCATCTACTTCGGGATGACCGCTGATGACCTGAAGCTCACCGCGACGATGAGACCGTCGGGTGGGCCGACGCTTCACCTGGGATCAACCTCCTCGCTGGAGAACCCGACGCCGATGGTGTCGTCGCGTGGTTCGGACTGCTCACCGTGCCGACGGCTCATCAGGGCCAGCGGCTCCGCCTGGTGGTCGAGGAGTTCGAGGCACTGGACATGGCTTTGCCAGCCGGAGCGGCACCGGCCGTCGGCCGCCAGCGGGTCTCTGTGGACACCGTCGAACTCTGACCATGTTCCTCGCAGCCCTGACCGCCGGTGTGGTCGGCTACCGCGGGCCGGCTGCCCTGGGACAGCCCCGCCTACAGGCGGCTCAGGTAGGCGTCGCGGAGGACGTTGGTCTCCAGCTCCATGTCCGCCAGCCGGTGCTTGACCACGTCGCCCAGGCTGACGATGCCACAGAGGCGCCCACCTTCGACAACGGGCACATGGCGGTTCCGTGTACGGGTCATCTTGGCCATCACCGAGACCAGCGAGTCGTCAGGAGCGCAGGTCGGTACCGTGCGAGACATCACCGCCACCACGCCCATGTCGAGCAGGTCGGCGCCGTGGGATGTCAGGCCGCGCACGATGTCGCGCTCCGACAAGACCCCGTCGACCCGCACACCGTCACGCGACACCACCAGGGCGCCCACGTTCTGCATCCGCATCCGGTGCACGGCAAGAAGGACCTTGGCGTCGGGACGGATGGTTTCGACATCCGCACCCTTGTCATTAAGGACATCGGCGACCTTCATGCCGCCGCTCGCGCCATGACGACGGCGGACGTGTGGACCTCGAAGGCGCGAGCGATCCGGTGGGGCAGGTCCTGGTGCAGCCAGCGCGAGAGTCCCGGCGGCAGCGTGGACAGGATGATCTCGTCGAACGGTGGGGCATGGAGCAGGACATCACGGATGGCATCCATGGGCCGAGCGTCACCCACCTCGCCCACGACATCGATCCCGGCGGCGCGGAACCGCTTGAGCCCGTCCTCGAGCCGCTTCACCGCGAAGGCGTGGTCGCGGTGGTCCAGCTGCATGATCGGACCCGGCGCATGGGTCGCCGGCACGACCACGTGGAACTCGCACGGGCCGGCGGCAAGGCACTCACGGACCCGGGCAAGCAATGGGTCACCCAGAAGCGTCTGGTTGGCCACGATGAGATAACGGCGCATATCAGCCACCTCTCTCTTGATCCCAGCGTACGCCCGGCACACCGATACGTACAGCGTTTCCTCCCCGAACGTGTCCGCAGCATGTAGTGACACCGGCTGGGGGCCGACGGGGGAATCCGCGGTCCGGCACGGGTCGGCCCCCGCCGCCCACGCCCGTGACCAACTTCCTCAGTAGCTGAACCATCCCTGCACGTCGGCGACGACATGGGTCGAGCCGACGTTGTTGTAGATGGCCACCTTGCCGTTCTGGACCCGGACGATCACCAGGTTGGGCACCGTCTCGCCGGCGACGAAGTTGAGGTTCGACGCCAAGGGGCGGGCGGTGCCGGCCGGGAAGAGGGTGAGGAAGCTCTCGGGACCGACCGGCTCGGTCACGGCCACGTTGAGCACGACCGAGGTCACGCCCGCCGCCGGCACGCCGGCGACGCCGGCCACGGTGAGGTCGATGGTGGCGCCAGTGCCGAGCCGGCTGGTGCTGCCGGCGGTGCCCGTGCCGTCGCGGGTGTCGAGGACGCGGATCGGGCTGATCCCGACGTAGGTGGACCGGGTCGGTGGGGTCACCGGGGCCGCGAACCAGCCGGCGACATCGGCGATCACGTCAGTGGCGCCGAGATTGTTGAAGATGGCCACCTTCCCGTCCGTGCCCACCTGGGCGACGACCAGGTTGGTTGTGGCCGGGCCGCTGGTGAAGTTCAGGTTCGAGGCAGTCGGCCGTAGGGAACCGGACGGCCAGAGCGTCAGGAAGCTCTCCGGCCCGCTGGCGCCAGCGGTAGTGACGTTCAGGACGACGGCGGACACACCCCCAGCCGGGACCCCACCGACGCCGGTAACCCCGAGCGGCACGACCCCGCCGGGGCCGACCTTCGCCACCGTTCCCCCGGTGCCGGCCCCGATCCGGGTGTCGAGGAGCCGGGCCGGGTCGACGGGGGTGTAGGCGGACCCGCCGGCAGCGGTGTTGGAGTACCAACCTTGGACATCGGCCACGATGTCGACGGTCCCGACGTCGTTGAAGAACGAGATTCCCCCGTCGGCCCCCAGCCGGACCATGACGAGGTTGGGGGTCGACACGCCGGCGGTGAAATTGAGGTTGGAGGCGTACGGACGGCCGGCGCCCTTGGGCCACACCGTCAGGTAGCTCAGGGGACCGCTGGCGCCGGTGGCGGTGACGTTGAGCGCGACCGCGGTGGCGCCCGACGCCGGCACCCCGCCGGCCCCGGCCACCCGCACGTCGATCGAGGACTTGGGCCCCACCCGGCCGGCGCTGACGCCCACGCCGCTCCGGGTGTCGAGCACGCGGGCGGGCGACAGCGGGTGGTACGTCGACCCGGCTGGCACGCCGATGATGGCTGCAACATCGGTCCGCAGCCTGGGGAGCAGGTTGGCGGTCATGGTCCCGGGGCACTCGGTGGACACGAGGTCCCGATGGCCCCCAATGGTGCGGACCGGCATGCCGCCGGCGACAATGGTGGCGTTGGGGTCGACATCGTGCAGGGCCAGCTTCCAGGCCAACAGGTTCTTCACCGCGGTGTAGGCCGCCGAGGGCAGGGGCTCGGTCGTGAACGTGCCGAGCACGGCGACGCCCGTGCTGGCGGTGTTGAAGCCCTCGGCGTGGGCCCCAACCACCGCACTGGTGACGCCGCCGTACCGACCCTCAAAGACGGTCCCGAACCGGTCGACGAGGAAGTTGTACCCAATGTCGCACCACAGGTTGGTGTGGGTGTGGAAGTAGTAGATCGCCCGCACGAGCGCCGCCGAGTCCGACGCTGTGTAGGCGTTGGTGCCGGCGGTGTGGTGGACGACCGAGAAGCGCACGCCCGACGCGAAGAGGGGTTGGGTACAGCCGGCGTTGAAGCTGCGGAACGACTCGTCCGCACCCCAGTTCGCCCGGCTGACGATGCCGGGCTGCGCCGGCGCCGCCCCCGCCGGCCTCACGGCACCCACGCCGGCGCCGGCGGCCGGCTCCGCCACGCGCAGGGCGTGGAGCTTGAGGTTGGGGAGCGATCCCTCGGCCACCCGGACCTGTACCCGCTCCACTCCCCTGCCCACCCAGACGGGGCCGGCGGTCGTACGGTCATGGTGCTCCCGCGAGCCGATGTCCGGCCCCTCGGTGGGCTCACCCTCGACCCGTTCCCACTCGCTCCAGCCGTCGGGGCCAAGTGACCGCACCTCGACCGCACCGGGCCGTCTCCCCTGCCACTCGAAGCCGACCAGCTCGCTCGGCTGGCCGGTGTCCACGGTGCGGAGCCACCCGGGTTCGGCCCGGCCGCCGTCGGTCAGGGTCTGGATCTTGTCGGAGATCCCGGCCCGGAGGTCGCTACCGGCGGGTACCGCGACGACCCCGGTGGCCACCAACGTGGCGGCTGCCGCGGCGATGACCAGCCGGGCGCCGAGCCGGCGGGCAGCCGCGAACCGGTACTGAAACGAGCGTGCACGCATGCGAGTAGACCTCCAACGCCGGGGAAGTGGCGGCCATGCAATGGTGTCATCTTCGGCCGGGGCCTTGACAATCTGGAGGCTATGTCGAGAACCGGACCCCGGCTCCGACGTATCGGTGAGCGGCGCCGCACGGGAGCCGACGCAACCGAAAGGATGTCGCCATGTGACCCGATCGGAGCCGGTTCACGCACCCATCATGGTTGAAACCGCGCCTCGGCGACAGTGACGGGGGCGCCGCCAGTCGTGCTCTGCACCCGCATGAGGAGCTCTTGGCCCGCCGGTCGCCGCCATGTGCAGATCACCGACCCGGCCGCCCCCGAGCACTCGGAGAACGCCCATCCGTCGGCCGCCTGCCAGCGGCGGGCGAACAGAGCGTCGACTGCCGGGGCCTGGGCCACCCTGGTCGCCGCGCCTCGGTCGCCGCCGGCCCAGGCGGCGAAGAACGCCTTGGCGGTAGCCTCGGGTGACATCGGCGCCGGCGCCGTGGTGGAGGGGCGCGCTGTAGCCGTCGTGGTCGGGGCCGGCGCGGTGGTCGACGAGGACGACGAGGTGGTCATCTCCACCACCGGAGCGGTCGGCGGTGGCGGCGTCGACTGCGTCGACGAGGAGCCGGAGCACGCGGTCAGGAGCGCCGCCACACCGGCGACCGCCCGCACCGGGCTCCAACGACGTGCGATGCCGGCGATGGCGACGGCCTTAGCGCTTCGGCGCGCCCTGCAACCCGCCCAGGACGTTGGTGAGCAGGCTCCGGAGGAGGTCACCCAGGGGGTCGGGGGGCGGCGCGGTGCCGCCGTAGGCTGCGAGCTCGGCCGGCGTGCCGGCGAAGATGGAGTCGTCGACGTGGCCGATCACCCCCGGCACGGTCGCATTCGAGGTGTACTGCCACCACGTCCAGGTGCTCCAGCGGTCGGTCCGCGGTGGGACGGCCGGGATGGCGCCGTCATTGGCGCCCCATGCCGCGACCCACAGGGGGTACTGGGTGAGCCGGCTGGTCGGGATTGAGTAGAGGTACGACTGGAAGCTGTAGAGGATTGGCGCCCGGCCGGTGGCCTGGCCCACCAGGCGAAGCCACTCGGCCGCCCAGTCCCCGACACCCGGACCGGGTGCCACCTCGAGGTCGAGTACCGCGACCTCGCCGGGACCGAGCGGACCGACGGTCCGTAGGAAGTGGCTCGCCTCCGCCGCGGCAGTGTTCCTGTCGGGGCGGGCGAAGTGGTAGAAGCCCCGCAGCGCGAAGCCGGCGCCGGCCATGCCGACCCGGTTCCCGGCAAATGTGCTATCGACGAACGTCGCCCCTTCGGTGGCCTTGGCGAAAGCGAAGAGGCGGCCGGACCGCCGCACGACCCCCCAGTCGACCGAACCCTGCCAGCCGCTGACATCAATCCCATGGATAGCCGGTGCTGCGGCCGCCGGGCCGGCGGTCGCCAGCATCCCGATGCCGGCGAACCCGACCGAGCCGACCACGAGGGCCAGCGCCGACGAGACGGCTTTCCGAAACATCAATGGCATCCGAAATCCAGCCTCGCGCGACATCGCCAACCCCCGTCCTTCGACACAACCGTCCGAACCTTCCTGCCGTCCGGAGCCGCAGGCTAGCCCCACTCGGCGCTGCCAGCACGTCACGCAACGTGTTGGACCCGTGCGCAGCCTGTGGCGGTCCGGCGCCGACGAGAATCGGAGCGCTTGGCTGCGCGCAGCAGCCCCCTCGCCGCCGCGGCTGAGGCGGCCGGCGTGACGGTCTGGCACTACGACGAGGACTACGACCGCATTTCGAGGCCATCATCAATCCTTACGACGCGTCAGCAGCTGCACCGCGGACCCAGCGGGCCTACCTCCATCACTGGGCACAGCACGGTCCGTGCTGGCAATCGCCTACATCGGTCATCACAACCGGCGCCAGGTGTTCAGCGCGGCACTGGTTCGGCGGCCTGTGGACGACATAGTGCTCGCCGAGGTCGCCCAGGCTCGGCGCCGTAGCGCGATCCCGATCGACATCTCCAACGTGTCGGGGGCGCAGGTGGTGGGCCACGCTGACGACCTGGGCCGGGTGGTCCGTAACCTTCTCGACAACGCCGGCAGGCATGCGGCCGCGAGGGTGACCGTCTCCCTGGGCCAGGTCGGACGCTTTGTCGAACTCGTGGTGGCCGACGACGGCGCCGGTGTGCTGGCCGCTGATCGGGAGCGGGTGTTCGAACGCTTCACCCGGCTCGACGACGCCCGCAGCCGCGACACTGGCGGGTCCGGGCTCGGGCTCGCCATCGTGCGGGAGGTGGTGGTAAGCCACGGCGGGACGATCACGGTCGAGCCCGGGGAGCCCGGCGCACGTTTCGTCGTCCGACTACCACGGGGCGACGGCCACCGGGCCCGGTAACCTGAGCATCGCCCCCAACGGCCGGGTCGACGTGGCCTGGTGGGACACCCGTGACATCCAGGGCCTGCGGGGCACCGACGCCTGCTACGTATCGAAAGGGGCCGTGAGTGAGCGCTGACGACGCCCAGCACTACTCCGATCAGCCACGGCCTAGACCGGGCGTGGCTGAACGACCCGGCCAGGGTCTATCCGGTCACCGTGGATCCCGAGATCCACAACACCACCTCCGGCGACGACACCTACGTGATGTCGGGCTTCAGCCGGGACAACTCCTACGACGCCGAGCTCAAGGTCGGCACATACGACGGCGGCGCCCACATCGGCCGCTCCTACATGCACTTCAACACCTCAGCCCTGGCCGGCGCCACGGTGAGCCGCGCCGAGCTGCACCTGGCCGAGCGCCACTCCTGGAACTGCGGCTACTGGCCCGAGCACGTCTTC
>JANMRJ010000584.1:0-4918 GCA_031370985.1 Acidimicrobiales bacterium | reverse complement strand
TTGCGCACTGTCTTTGGGTCGATGCCCAGGCTGGACGCCACGACCGACTTCGGCCGGCCGGCGTGCCAGTGCTGGAGCACCTCAACAACGTCGATCACTTCGAACTGTCTCCTTGCCATCTGGGTGGGACCTCGCTCCTAGGGGGGAGCAAGGCGTCTACAGGTGCAAGGAGCCCGGCGGGTGGATCCCTCGCCCCGACATCGGGCTAGGGAATTGCGGCGGCGGCGGGGTAGGGAATTACGTGGGCGTCAAACCACTCCAGCTAGGGAATTACTTCGGCGCTGACACTACTCAATATTTGGAGTCGAGCCGCGCCAGACCGCTCAGGCGGCGAGGGCCACGTAGTCGCGAACGAGGACGATGGCCTGGGCCTCACGGGCCTCGGCGGCCGTCCGTAGCAGCTCGGTCGTGACCTCCTCCGCGACGTAGGCCTCGCCGCAGTTCTCGCAGACATCGGCGGGGACCTCGTTGGCCACCAGCGTGCGGCCATCCCCGTGGAACGCCATCGTGGTCGTCCCGGGGTGTGTCTCGCCGTGGCGGCACACGATGCAGTTCATCGGCTCTTTCTCCTACGCCTCGCGGGGTCCGCTGGAGCTTGCCGAACCGGCCACCGGCCGCCGGCGTGACAGGCGGATGCCGAGGACGCCCAGCCCGGTCATCGCCACCGCCATCCCCGAGATGGAGCACGTTGTCGGCGGGGTTGATCGGCAGGAAGTTGGCGTCGCTCGACCGCTCGACGACCACCCCGAACACGCCGACGGCCAGGTAGACGGCGCCGCCACCCAGCAGGTAGGCGCGCGACCAGGACACCCGTGCGACGGCGATCAGGCCCACTGCGAAGAGCAGGTGGACGATGTTGTGCAGCACTCTGACCTCGAAGAGGCCGAACAGCCTGGCGCCGGAGCCCGGCCCGCGAACCGCAGCGAGTCGTACCGACTGGTGACGCCGGGAATGAAGCCGGCGACGCCGACCAACACGAACAACAGGCCGGCCGAGGCGGCGAACGCGTGGATCGGTTGTCTGGGCTCCGGGCCGGCGCCGGCATCGGGCCGCGACCGACGCGGCGGGCGTGCGGGCTCCGCCTCCGATCTGGCGCGTGTCCGGCCCTGGAACTCATGGGACATCTGACCGCCTCTCGAGCGCCGGTAGCCTCGCAGCCCATGGCCCATGCCGACAAGGGTCCCTACGGCGACGAGGGGCTACCCGTCAACCTCGGCCGATCGGCCGTGGTCATGGCGGTGGGGACGACACTTTCCCGGGTCACCGGGCTCGGGAAGCTGGTGGCCATGGCGTTCGCCCTGGGCATCACCGAGTCCCGCCTGGCCGACTCCTACAACATCGCCAACACCATGCCCAACGTGGTCTACGAGCTGATCCTCGGCGGGGTGCTGACCTCGGTCTTCATCCCGGTGCTGGTCGAGGAACTGCGTAAGAAGCGCGACGGCGACGCATGGGAATCGGTGTCGGCCCTGGTCACGACGTCGATGGTGGCGGTGCTGGCCATCACGGTGCTGGCGGTGATCGGGGCGCCCTGGATCATCCGGCTCTTCACCTTCCGGCTCTCGGGCGCGGACCAGGTGGAGCAGCAGGCGCTGGCCACCTTCTTCCTGCGCATCTTCGCCCCGCAGATCGCCTTCTACGGGATCGCCGCCATCGCCGGCGGGCTACTCAATGCCTACGACCGCTTCGCCGTCCCGATGTTCGCCCCCATCGCCAACAACATTGTGGTGATCGCCACGTTCCTGGCCTTCGCAGCCATCGTCTCCGGCACCCCGACCGAGGCCGGCGTCGGGACTGCCTTGAGCCAGAAGCTCCTGCTGGCGGTGGGGACGACCGGCGGCGTGGCCCTCATGGCCGTCGCCCACTGGCCGTACGTCCGCCGGCTGCCCGGCAAGCTGCGCTGGCGCCCCGACTTTCGCCACCCGGCGGTGCGCAAGTTGGCTCGGCTGTCACTGTGGACCCTCGGCTACGTCGTGGCCAACCAGCTCAGCTTTGGCGTTGGGCTCGTGCTGGCCAACGGGGTCCAGGGCGGGCCGACGGCCATGTTCACCGCCTTTGCCTTCTTCCAGCTTCCCTACGGCATCGCCGCGGTCTCGATCATGACCGCCCTCGTGCCCCGCATGGCGGCGCAGGCAGTCGAGGGCGACGAGGATGGCTTCCGGGCGTCGGTCGGGAGCGGGATGCGTCTCATGGGCCTCCTGCTGCTCCCTGCCACCGCCGGCTACCTCGTCCTGTCCCGGCCACTGGTCACGACGCTCCTCGAGCACGGCGTCATGAGCGCCAACAGCAGCCGGCTGGTGGCTGAGGTGCTCGACAACTTCGCCCTCGGCCTCGTCCCCTTCTCGTTCTACCTCCTGCTGCTCCGGGCCTTCTACGCCCGCCAGGACGCCCGCACCCCCACGCTCGTCAACGTCGTCCTCAATACCGTCTACGCCGTGTTCTCCCTGGTCCTCTTCCCGGCCTTTCGCGTCCAAGGCCTGGCCCTGGCCCACTCGCTCTGCTACCTGGCCGGGGCGATGCTGGCCGGCGTGCTTCTGTCCAGGCGGATCGGCGGTCTGGATGCCGGCCGGACCTTCGCTGCCCTCGGCCGGTCCGCGACGGCTGCGGTGGTGGCGGCGGGCGCGATGGTCGTCGCCCTGGCGGCCGTGGACGCGGTCATGGGCCCGAGCGGGGAGCGGGCGCTCGCCCAGGTGGTGGCGGGGGGCGCGGCCGGCGGCGTGGCCTTCCTGCTTGCGGCGAAGGCGCTCCGTATCGAGGAGTTGCAGACACTCCGGAACCTGTTGCCCGGCCGGTCGCGATCCGCGTCGGCCCTGGGGTAGTTTTTTGTCCGTGACCAGGCGGACCGTGGTGGCGGCCATCGTGCTCCCGTTGGCGGTCGTTCTTGTGCTGGCAGGGGCAGTGGGCGCCGTCGTGATCGACGGTCGGGCGCAGCGCACGCTGCCCGCCGGCGCCGTCGTCCAGGGTGTCCAGGTCGGCAATCTCGGGTTCGACATGGCCGTCGCACGGGTCAAGCAGCGGGTCGAGGCGCCGCTGCACCGGCCGATCAAGGTGACAGTCGACTCGTTCTCGGTGCAGACCACGCCCTGGGAGCTCGGGTACCGGGTCGATGTCCTCGCCGCCATCGAGCAGGCCATGGACGAGCGCCGGGTCGGCACCGTGTACTCCCGGGTCTCCTCCCAGCTGATCTCCTCCGGCGGCGACCCGTTCGCCGACGCCCGCCCGGCCTGGGGGGAGGGCACGCTCGACCGAGTGATAGCGGATGCCGGCAAGGCCATCGGTGCCGCGCCCCGCGACGCCGACCTCGATATCTCCACCGGGTGGGTCAAGATCGTGCCCGGGAAGGCGGGCAAGGAGATCGACGTCGAGGCGTCGAAGCAGGCCCTGATGTACGGCGTGGCCACCGGTGGCTCCACCGTGAAGCTGGCTCTCCGGGAGATCAAGCCGGCCAACGACCCGACGACGTCGAAGGTGATCCTCGTCCGGGCCGGCGAGAACAAGCTCTACCTGTACGAGAACGGCCTGATCGTAAAGTCGTGGCCGGTGGCCACCGGCGCCAAGGGCTTCCTCACCCCGGAGGGGGTCTGGCACATCACCCAGAAGCTGGTGAACCCCTCGTGGTACAACCCGGGGAGCGCCTGGGCGAAGAACCTGCCGGCCGTCATCGGCCCCGGCCCGAACAACCCGCTCGGCACGCACGCGCTGCGCTTGGACGCCCCGGCCATCCTGATCCACGCCACGTCCAACAAGTCTTCGATCGGCTACAGCGAGTCCCACGGCTGCATCCGAATGAACGAGGCCGACGAGCTCGAGCTGTTCAACCTCGTCCCGGTGGGGACCCGAGTGGCCATCATTCAGGTCAGCCCGCCGAGGCCCATCGGCTCCGACCCGGTCGACGTGACGGCGTTCTGAGCCCGAACTAGCAGCCGGCGCATCACCAGCGGCGAATCTCGCCGAGGAGTTCCCGGCCTCCTTGGGGGACATAGCGGTTGCTGACCCGCTTCTCGGCGGTCACACCGTGTGTTCATCGCCGCCGGCAGCGCCACCCACCGCTACACGCGCTGCGCCTCGGCCGGCTGCCACTGCAACGCGGAGCCACCCCGACCGCACGGGCACTACTACCAGTGGGCCGCCAAGGTGAACGGCAAGACCGTCACCCGACGGCGAACCCCTGACGAGGCACGCCTCTACCAGGACTGGATCGCCAACGACCGGCAACTCCGCGCCATCATCATGACCCCGAGATGATGCTCGCTCTGCTCCTCTACGCCTACTGCCGGGGCCTGCGGTCGTCGCGCCGCATTGAGGCCGCGTGCCGCAGCGACCTCGCGTTCCGGGCCATCTGCGCCGAGCTGGTCCCCGACCACATCGCGGTCGCCCGCTTCCGTGCCGACCACACCGAGGCGGTCCGCGCCGTGTTTATCGACGCGCTGGAGCTGTGCGCCAAGGCCGGGCTCGCCTCCCTCGGGACCATCGCCATCGACGGGACCAAGATCGCCAGCGACGCCGCTCTGGATGTCAACCGCTCGGAATCGGCCATCGCCGCCGAGGTCGACCGCATCCTGGCCCAGGCCGGGACCGCCGATGAGGCCGACGCCCTCCAGCCGAGCCTCGGCGGCGAGCTCCCCACCGAGCTGGCCCGCCCCGGCTCCCGCCTCGCTCGCCTGCGGGCCGCTCTCGGGGAGATCGAGGCGGAGCGGGCTGCCCGCCAGTCCAGCGAGGATGAGAAGGCGGAGCGTCTGGCCACCGACGCCGCAGCGGGAAAACGTCCCCGTGGGGCGGCGCCGGCCGACCCGGCTCAGGCGCTGGCCCGCGCCCAGGCCGACGTCGCCGCCCTCACGGTCCGCAAGGACACGACGGCGACCACGCTCTCCCAGCTGGAGGCGACCTCTACATTGGGGAAGGCGCAGAAGCGCCTCCG
>JANMRJ010000566.1:0-3808 GCA_031370985.1 Acidimicrobiales bacterium | reverse complement strand
GCCCATCGCCGGAGGCTGAGCAGCATCGATCAAACCCGCCGCGATTATGCGAAGTGGAGGCAGCCGGGCACCGCCCTCACCAGCAGGAACACGCACCCGCACCGCGGAACTGCGGATAAGCGCGGACATGCAGTTATCTCGATGCCGTAGGCAGGAACCCTTGTCGTAGAAGGGTTGTTGCGTCGTGGACATGTCCTCGACGAAGGGCGGTGGGCCACAACAGGCGCTCGTCGCGTCAGGCGATGTGATCGGGTCGGTAGCCAGCGATGTTGATGCCGATGTGGTTCGCGTCGAGGCCTGCGGAGGTGAGCTCGGCGAGGATGCCGTTGAGGATCATGCAGATCAGCATGTCGCTTCGCACGCCGGGCGCCAGGTCGACGGTGAGGGTGACTCGCATGGCGGCTGGCTGGGCTGAGGGGTTTCGTCGGCAGGCTGTCACCGGTGGGCGGCATCGTCAGATGGGGCGGCTCGTCGCTGGCCGAGGAGGGCTTCGGCTTGTTGGCGGAGCCACCGGTTCTCGTCGCTGAGCCGTGCGATCTCGGATCGCAGGGCGTCGGCTCGGGCGTGTTGGGAGTCCTCGCTGGCCCGCAACCGCGAAGGGAGCGGGTGGTCCCCGACGGGCCGGGCCTCGCCGAGCCGGTCGATCTCGGAGCGCAGCTCGTCGTGGCGGTAGATGAACGAGCGGGACACGCCGGCCAGGCGTGACACCGCGGCGACGGTCACATGGTGGCCGTCGTGGTCGAGACGGCGTATTGCTTCGACACCGCGTTCTCGGGCCTGTTCGCTGCGGAACCGGGTTGATAGGGCGAGGTGGGCGGTGTTGTCAGCTCGCATCTTGGGCGCCGTCCCCGTCGAGGGCTTCGAGGGCGGGGATGATCGCGTCGAGGCTGTCTTGGACCTTGGCCAGGTTGGCCACTTGCCGGAACCAACCGTCGGCTTCGGCTTTGGCGATGAGCCGCCGGTTGGTTTTGGCTTGGGCTCGGTGGACGGGCAGGAACTCGGGTGTGGTCTGAAAGTCGGGGCACGTCAAACACGCGTTGGGGTGCGGGCAGTCGCGTTGTGGTGGCCGTCCGCAGTAGCCATTCGGCAGGCTGTCGGCGACTCGGGCCAGGTTGTGCTTGATCCACTCGGCGTCGGTGGCCGGCGACTCCGCGTCGTGCGGGAGAAGCTGGCCGACGATGTTGACCCTGCTCTTGCAGTACAGGTCGAACGCGGCCCGCAGGGTCTGGTCGTGGAGGTGGGCGTACACCGCGGTCATAGCCGGGCTGGCGTGCCCGAGGTAGCGCTGCACGATGTGGGCGGGGACACCTTGGTTGATCATCCTGGTGCCGACCGTGTGGCGAAACCGGTGGGCGGTCACGGTGACCGCCTCGTCGGCCTCGTCGCGCAGATCGATGTGGCGCGACCAACGCCGGAGCCGCTGTTGGAGGCTGGTGCTGGGATAGGGACGGGTTCCATCAGCGTTGCCCCGTTGCCTGGGGAACAGCAACGCGCAGCCGGCCGGGAAACGGGACCGCACGTGGTGTTGTTGGGCACCGATGGTCGAGGCTGCCCGTTCGGAGAGGGGCACGAGCTGTTCGACTCCGACTTTGGAGTTGTAGTAGCGCAGGCACGGCCAGCCAGTGGAGTCGGTCACGACGGGATCGAAGGCGAGCATGCATGCGTCCCCGGCCCGCAACCCGGTCTCGATGAGCAGGACTACCAGATGTCGTGTGCTCACATCCGGCAGAGACGCGATCGCCTCGTCGGGCTCGAGTTGTCCCATCACGAACTCGCTGATGAAGCGGGGCACCGAGACCTCCCGGCGGGGCAGATCCTCCCGGTAGACGACAGCGTTGGTCGGGAGGCCGGGCAACAAGCCGTGCCGGCGGCTGTGGTCCAAGAAGATCTTCAAACCGACGAGCACCCCCGTGCGGGTTGCCGGCGAACGGCCGGACCCGGCGAGCCACAACAGGTAGTCCTCGATCACAGCCCGGGTGACTGCCGTCTCGTCGTCGGCCGGGCCCGGCCTGGCGGTCAGGAACCCGGAGAACGAGCGGATGGCCGCCACGTCGCCGGACACCGAGGAGAACCTCGTGCCGGTGGCGAGGCGGAACCGGGCCCAACGTTTGGCCGCGTCGCGTAGCCACCCTGGGCTGATGGTGGTGAAACTGATCCGGTGCGGGGAACGGTGCGGTTCGATCCCCAACCGGCGGGCGTCCCACACGTCACGTCCGTAGAGAACATCCGCGTCGCCCGCGGCGGCCAAGTCCTCGACTCGCGCGTACGCGTAGCGCACCAGCGCCCGCTCGTGCGCCCCGCTTGTCCCTTCTGGCATCGCCCGGGCGAGGTCGGCCAGCCACCGATCGAGGGACCGGTCCAACAGCGACGACACGCCGGCGGACCGGACAAGGTCGGTCACCTCGGCCATCACCCGAGGGGTGAGCGGCGCGCCCCGCTCGTCGTGCCGGCACTGCAGGACGTAACACAGCTCCAGGCGGGCGGTCCCCTCCAGCCCCCACAGGTCGAAGGAGTTCCTCGGCCTCCGGGGCGCTCGGGTGGCTGGCGAGGCGCCGGCCACGAACGCGTCGAGGTCGGGCTTGCCGTCGGCCGTCCACGCCCGATGGTGGACCTCACAGATGCCGCGGGCCTTGGTCAGCGCAGCGCAGCCCGGCACCCGGCACGACACCCGACCCAACGCCGGGTCATCCGGGCCGGGCTGGTAGCGCTCGACGTCGAACTCGGGCCGCACCGCGGCGGCCAGCGTCGCCGCCCACCTTCGCCCTCCCTCCGGTGATGCAGCCGCGATGGCGCTCATGGCCGGTTCTCGGTGGCCGGCCACACGCCGGCGCGGACCAGCTCGGCGGCCACGTCTGCAGCCGAGAGGTGCAAGTACGTCTGGCTGGTCGTGACCATGCTGGCGTGCGTGAGACGTTTGGAGACGATCTCGATCGGGACGCCGTGGCGGATCAGGTCGGTGGCGTGGCTGTGGCGAAGCATGTGCGGCGCGAACACGATCCCGGTCCGGGCCCGGAGGCGGGCGACCAGTCCGACCACCGCCTGGTAGCGCAACGGGTGCCCGATCGGTGGCCCCCACAAGTTGACGAACACGTAGTCGCAATCCAGGTCCCCGTACTCGACGAACAAGTACTCCGAGTACAGCCGGACCAGTGCGGCGGTGACCGGGATCGTGTGCGCGCTGCGGCACTTGGCCCGGGCCTCATTGGCGTTGTCGGCCCGCGGGACGATGCGCACCTCCCGCGCCTGGCTGACGATGTCGGCGTGGCGGAGCCCGAGGGCTTGACCGATCCGCATGCCTGTCTCGGCAAGAACGGCCAACAACAGCCGATCTCGAAGCCGGTCACAGGCGGCCAGCAGCGTCCCGATCTCCTCCGCCGTCAACGTCGCCGGCATCCGGCGGGGCACCGGCAACGAGATCGGCCGGGTCGGGACCGCGCGGCCCTTCGTGATGTGATGCAGGAACGGCTTGTAGCTTCCCCGGCCCGATCGTCGCCAGGTGACCAGCCCGGCGGCCAGCGTCACCCCCGAACGGGCATGGAAGTCGTAGAACCCGAACACCGCCCCCAGATGGCGGTTGACCGTCGATGGCGCCCGGCGGGAGGCGCTGGCGGCCAGCACGATCACGTTGTCGGCCGGGGCGCGCAGATCGGCCACGAACCGGGCGACATCCTCCACCACAGCTCGGTCCCACACCACGCCCCGGTTGGCGCAGAACTCGAACCAGAACTTCAAGCTCGACGCGTAGGCGCGCACCGTGTTGGGTGAACGTTCGATCGCGCAGAGGTACGCGAGATAGGACTCGGCCGGT
>JANMRJ010000495.1:0-1900 GCA_031370985.1 Acidimicrobiales bacterium | reverse complement strand
TGGCCGCGTCGGTGATCTTGGTGATGCGGTTGGCCGCGTCGTAGACGAAGGTGGTCAGGCCCCCCTCGGCGTCGGTCACCTTCTCCAGGCGCCCCGTGCCGTCGTAGGCATAGCCGACCGAGGCGGTGACGCCGTCGGCGGTGCGGGACAGCGAGCTGATCTTGCCCGCCGGGCCGCCGTAGGCGACGGTCAGCGTCTTGGCGCTGGTCACGCCGGCGTTGCCGGTGATGGTGGTCGGGTACCCCGTGGCCGGGTAGTTGACACCCACGACGTTGCCGTTGCGGTCGGTCTCCGAGCTCAGCAGCCCGTCGGCCCGGAAGCGCAGCACCTCCGCACTGGCCGGGAACGTCATGGTGAAGGTGCCGTCGCCTTCGCGCACCAGCGTGGCGTCGAAGCCCTTGGGCGCCACCAGGGGCGAGCCGATGAAGGTGGGGTTGGCCCCGCTCGGGGTGATGTAGGTGACCGAGCCGTCCACATTGGCCACCAGGCGGTGGTCGGGGGACTCGCTGAAGCGCCACCCCGGCCCGAGCACCGGCGAGGTCGGGGCGCTGGCGCCGGGAGCCAGGGAGGCGGTGTTGTAGACCCGGCCGATCCCCTTGGCCCCGCCGAGGGTGGTCACGCTGGCGTCGGAGCCGGTGATCATCAGGTTGCCGGTGCCCACGTTGACCTGGGCGCTGAGGGTGTCGGTCAGGGCGTAGGAGTCGAAGCTGAAGTAGCCCATGGCGCCGGCGCCGTTGGCCAGCGCGCTCAGCGGCGCCGTCGTGGCCGGAGCACTGGGCACGACGGCGGTGTTGAAGGCATAGACGACGAAGTAGTAGCTGGCGCCGGGGGTGAGGCCGGTGAAGCTGGTCGAGGTGCAGGTGGCGCACTCCACCCGGTACAGGCCGGTGTCGGTGGCGTTGGCGTTGTTGTAGGCGTAGATGCCATAGACGTACATCGGGGGCCCGCCGCTGGAGGCCGACAGGCCCCAGGTCACCCGGACGCTGCCGTCGGGGTTGGCCACCGCAGCGACGTTCGTCGGCACCGAGGGCGGGTTTGGAGGCGACACGGTGACCTGACGACAGCCGAGAAGGCTGCTGGTCGCCCCCGCGGCCACGTTGACGCCCCAGACGCAGACGTTGTGGTAGCCGGGCGTCAGGGCGACGAAGGAGTCATAGCCGTGGTTGGGGCCAAAGCCGAAGCCGTTCAGGTCGGGTCGGGAGACATCGGCGGGGAGGGTGGCGATGTAGCCGGCGTCGGACCAGACCTGGACGGTGATCGGCGCCGCAGTGTCGGGGTCGATGGCCCAGCCCCGGACCTGGGCGCCACCGGGAATGGGGTTCACGTTGTCGAGGTAGCCGAACGGCTCGCTGACCCGGGTGGGCACGACCACGGTCCTGCACCCCATGAGCGGGTAGGGGTCGGGCCCCGGGCCCACGTTGAAAGCGTGGACGCACACGCTGTGGGAGCCGGCGGCGACGGGAGCGAAGTCATAGAAGCCGTGGTTGTTGCCGTAGCCGAAGGGGCCGACATCGGGGCGGGAGGTGCCCGCCACCAGGGCCTCCACGAACAGGTTGCCGTCGACAATGACCATCACCGCGATGGGCGCGGTGGTGTCGGGGTCGATGGCCCATCCCTGGACGAGCACTCCGCCCACGAAGGCGTACACCCCGTCGAGGTAGCCGAAGGCGTTGCCGGTGGAGGGCGGCGGCGGCTCGCTCCAGGTCACCTCCAGGCGGGGCGGCGCTCCGGTCTCGTAGGACTTGAACTTCTTCCAGGCGTTGTTGTCGGTCGCGCTGGTGTTGAGCACCAGGCCGAAGCTCTGGGAGGGGTTGGTGTTGGCCGCCCAGAAGGTGGCGGCGGAGGTGACGTCGTAGACCACGGTGCGGCTGCCGCAGGTGCCGTTGGCCGAGATCACCCC
>JANMRJ010000483.1:0-2383 GCA_031370985.1 Acidimicrobiales bacterium | reverse complement strand
CGCGGCCTGGCTGGCCGAGGCGGCCGAGCCGGCCGCGGCAGTTGCGGCCTTGCGCTCGTCTGAGAGCCGGGACGAGTGCAGCTCGAAGTCCTGCTTCGCGGAGCGGACCTCGCCGATCACCCGACGTTGATCGGCGGCGGTGACCCGCAGGTACTGGGTGCGCACGATCATGTCGTCCTGGCTGCCCCGGGCCAGCTTCCCGATCATCGAGTTGCTCCCGCCGTGGACGTACGCCACCACGGCGGCGGCGGCCAGGCGGGCACGGGTCTCCTGGAGGCGCTGGTCGGAGCGGGCCACGTCGGCCTGGGTCTTGGTCAGCGAACCCTCCACCTCGGCCACCTTGAGCTGGGCCCGGTTCGACCGCTCGGCCAGGACACTGACCTGTTGCCCCTGGCGCTCCAGCTGCTCCTCAATGCGGGCCGCCTCGGCTTTCTTGTCCGCGACGGGGTCAGCGAATGAACCGGGCGCCGTCACGATTGGGAATAGCAGTGCGATCCCGACGAGTACGCCGAGCCGCCGGTGCCGTGGGGTCATTGGCCTCACTTGATCGCCGGGGGGCTTCTCGGTTTGGCCGATACGCTAGACCCTCTGTCCACAAGGTGCAAGGGTGGGGCCGCGGTACCGTCCAAGGGCCATGACCGACGACCAGACAAGCCGCATCGAGCACGACTCCATGGGCGAGGTGCGCGTCCCCGCGTGGGCCAAGTGGGCGGCCCAGACCCAGCGGGCCACCGAGAACTTCCCGATCTCCGGAATCCGCATCGACCGCCGGCTGATCGCCGCGCTCGCCGCGGTCAAGGGCGCGGCAGCAGTGGTCAACGCCCGGCTCGGCGTCATCGAGGGCGAGGTCGCCGACGCCATCGTCGTTGCCGCCGCCGAGGTGGCCGCCAACACCTGGGACGAGAACTTCCCGATCGACGTCTTTCAGACCGGATCCGGCACCTCGTCAAACATGAACGTCAACGAAGTGATTGCACACCTTGCGGTCGAGCGGTCCGGGCTCCGGGTGCACCCCAACGACCACGTCAACGCGTCGCAGTCCTCCAACGACGTGTTCCCGACGGCCATCCACCTGGCCGCGGCGACCAGCATCGAGGGCGAGCTGGTGCCGGCGCTCCAGCACCTGGCCAGCGCCCTGCGCCACAAGGCGGCCGAGAACGCGTCCGTCGTGAAGGCCGGCCGCACCCACCTCATGGACGCCACGCCGGTGACGCTCGGCCAGGAGCTGGCTGGCTACGCCACCGCGGTCGAGCACGCCACCGAGCGGGCCCGCGGCAGCCTCCCCCACCTCTGCGAGCTGGCGCTCGGCGGCACCGCTGTCGGCACGGGCATCAACGCCCCGCCGCTCTTCGCCGGCGCGGTGATCGAGCGGCTGGCGTCGGCGTCAGGATTGCCTCTACGCGAAGCAGCAGACCACTTCGAGGCCCAGGGCGGTCGCGACGCTGTGGTCCAGGCGTCGGGCACGTTGCGAACGATCGCCCTCTCACTGGCGCGCATCGCCAACGACCTGCGGCTGATGGGCAGCGGGCCCCGGGCCGGCGTGGCCGAGATCCGCCTGCCCGACCTGCAACCGGGCAGCTCGATTATGCCCGGCAAGGTCAACCCGGTGATCCCCGAGGCGGTGTACCAAGTGGCCGCCCAGGTCGTCGGCAACGACGCAGCCATCGGCTTCGGCGCCACCGCCGGCGCCTTCGAGCTCAACACGGCGATGCCGATGATGGCGCGGAACCTGCTGGAGTCGGTCCACCTGCTTTCCACCGTGTCCCGCCTGCTCGCCGACCGGTGCGTGGCCGGCCTCGAAGCCGATGTCGAGCGCTGCCGCACCTACGCCGAGTCCTCCTCCGCCCTCGCCACCGCGCTGACGCCCCACATCGGCTACGAGGAAGCCGCCGCGGTCGTCCACCAAGCCGCGGCGGAGGGCAAGACGCTGCGCCAGGTGGTGCTCGACCGGGGCCTGCTGCGCCCCGGCGAGGTCGACCGCATCCTCGACGTGGAGGCCATGACCCGGGGTGGCGTCCTGTAAGCAGCACCAGTCCACAGCTTTGGGCTCTTGTGCTCCACAGGGTCCGAGGCAGAGGGTGATGACGACACTTGGGCAAGGGAGGTCCACCCCCGTGCAGGTCCATGCGACAGTGCTGGCGTCGGAGCTCCGACGTCGCAAGGCGGGATCGCGATCGGTGACGTCCGCCCTCGAGACCGTCAACCGGTCGGCCTACATCCTCGGCGACCTACGCGACGCCCCGACCTCGCTGCTCGTCCTGGCCGCCCTCTCCCTGACGAGTGGGATCCAGGGCCCTCGGTAGCCAAGGCGCCTGACCCAGCTCAGGTGGTCCGGCCCATCGCGGCCGTCGCATCGACAACGTCGACACAGAGTTCCTCGTCC
>JANMRJ010000470.1:0-2358 GCA_031370985.1 Acidimicrobiales bacterium | reverse complement strand
GCAGCGTGGTCCCGACCGGTCGTGGGTCACGGGCGGGCCGTTGCGTACCTGTTCCGGGCGCCGGCGGAGGTCGACATGGCGGGCCGGGTCGTGCGGGCCGACGGCTGGTGGGCGTACCGCCTCGGGTGCTCAACCGGACCGGCCTCCCGGGCCGGCCACACCGGCGCCACCTGGCTCGGCGTCGTATCCGCCACCGGCCAGCTGACGCCGGCCATGCTCGACACCGCGGCCGAGCGGCTCGGGCTGTCGCCGGCGTCGCTCGTCGCCCAGGGTCGCCGGCCCGCCGGCGTGCAACGGGCCGCCGAGGTGGTAGCGGGCCGGCGCATCGCCGTCGGTGACGCGGCCCTGGCGCATGACCCGATCGCCGGCCAGGGCATCCGGTTCGCCCTCGGCTCCGCCATCGCAGCGGCGACCACCCTGGCCACCTGGGCCGACGACCCATCACAGCGCGACGTGGCGTCGGAGTACTACCGGGATCTGGTGGCCGCTGAGGAGCGGCGGCACCTCGACGTGCTGGGGCGACTCGGGGAGGCTGACGCGCCGGCGCCGGCACCAGGTCGGCTGCCGGCGATCGTCCAGGTCGGGGCAACAGTGGTGGACGCGCCGCTCTCGGTCGACGGACACGTCGAGGTGGGGCCCGCCCTTCGGCTCCCAGACGGGACCACCACCCGATGGGCGGGCACGTTCGACCTGCTCGACCTGGCCCGCATCGCGGCCAACCCGACGCCACGCGTGCTCGTCGTCGCCCAGTTACTTGCGCTCGGCCTCGATCTCGCCGCAGCGCGCATGCTGGTCGCCTGGGCAGTCGGCAGCGGCGTGCTCATCGACGCCGGCAGCTCGACCTCGGACCGATAATACGGCCCAGGTTCCAGCGAGCCGGCGGCCATCGCTTGCGATGCCCGGTGGTGAGGTCGGGCTGCAACAAGCGGTCGACGACATTCGTCGAGGAGCGGTCTCGTCATTGATCGTGGCCGACGCATCCATCGTGGCCAACGTCATCGGCGACGACAGTATCGGCGGCGGGCGGGCGCGCCACGAGCTCCGCAATGCGGGCGAGTTCGCGACCCCCAATCTGGTGGATGTCGAGACGGTCGCCATCCTCCGCAACGCGATGGCTTGACGCCACGATCTCCGACAGCCGCTCCGCCGAGGCCCTTGACGACCTCGAGGGCCTGGGTGATGGTGACGGCGATGTCGACTGCGTGCGCGCGGTTCGGTTCCAGCTGTGCAGTTGCCACCGATCCGCGCACGAAGCGCACCGACGATCCGCCCGAGATCCGCCTTGGTGAGGACGACACCTCCCGCGGCAACCAGTCCACGCATACGGAGTCCAGTACTGGATTTCGTCGAACGCTCCCTACCCAAAGGATGAATGGAGAATGTCAGGTCGTCATGACCGAGGAATCGACCACCAGTGTCCCGTAGCCAGGAATATTTGCGCGCCGGCCGGCGGCCGCATGCACACCCAGTTCGCTCGACCGACCCGATCGTTGGCGCGTCCTGCGAGCAGTAGCCCACGGGACGCGAGTCGACGATGTTCGCCTCGCCTCCATCGCCGTCGTGTCGGCCCAGGGGGTGGCGCGGAAAGGGTGGCTGTCAGTCGCTGGGCTTGCTATCGCGATCCTGGGCGGCATTCTCTCCTTCGACCGTCTCGGTGATCACGTGGCGTTCGGTGCCGTCGCGATCTCAACCGGGCGCTGATCGGGCGGCGTGGAAGCGTTTCCGACGACGGCACCGGAGGTACGGCAAATGACGGTGGGTAGTCACAGGGTAGTCACGCCCAACTCCTCGCTGAGCTCTGCGCCGAGTACGGCTTGACGCTCGCAGGGGTATCCCCTACGACGCCGGCATCGTGGACGCGGAGTGGTATGGGCAGCGCCTCGGCCGGGATGCGGCCACGCCGGTTCGCCAAGCCATCGACGATCTGGTTTCCTATATGGACCGGGCGCTTGACGACCACAGCGTGACGGAGACCGAAAGGAAGGTCCACACCTCATGAGCACCCTCGCCGAGGTCACCAAGGAAAACTTCGACGAGCTGGTCGCCCAGGGCACTGTCCTGGTCGACGTGTGGGGCCCGGACTGCCGGCCGTGCATCGCACTGATGCCCCACGTAGAGAAAATGGCCGTGGCCCGCGCCGTCGACCTCTCGATCGTCAAGCTGGAGGCACCCACGGCCCGCCGGCTCTGCATGACGCTGAAGGTCATGGGCCTACCCGCCTTCCTCCTCTTCCGCGACGGGGCAGAGATCGGCCGACTCAGCGGCGGAGACATCACGCCGGCCAGCCTCGAGGCCTGGCTCGACGAGACATCAGCGGCGCCGGCGGTCTGACTGAGGCTGAGAGTGGGCGATTCGGTG
>JANMRJ010000422.1:0-2858 GCA_031370985.1 Acidimicrobiales bacterium | reverse complement strand
GCCCCGCCCCCCCCGGCCGGGTGGCGGTCGCCGACATCGGCCTCAATGTCTCCCGCTCGACCATCGGGTTGGTGGAGCGGGCCGATGTGGCTGGCTGGATGCCCGAACGGCCCCGCGAGACCCACAAGTGGCGCTCGGCGGTCTGGCTGGTGGCCGGGTCGCCGGGCATGACGGGCGCCGCGGACATGACCGCCCGCGCCGCCATGCGGTCGGGCGCCGGCACCGTCCGCCTGGGGGTGCCCGGCTACGCGCCCGCGCCCCGGTTCCCCGAGGTGGTCGGCCGTTGGCTGCCGGCGGAGAGCTGGGACAGCGAGGTGGCCGCCGACCTGGATCGGGTCAAGGTGGTGATCCTCGGGCCGGGCCTCGGCCGGTCGGAGGGCACCGCCGAGGCCGTGCGCCGGCTCCTCGCCGTCGCTCGGGTGCCAGTGGTGGTCGACGCGGATGCGCTCTTCGCTCTCGGCTCGCTCGACGACCCGGTCCGGTTCCTGCGGCAACGGCCCGGCCCGACGGTCCTCACGCCCCACGACGGGGAGTTCACCCGGCTGGCCGGGTGCGCGCCCGGGCCCCGCCGCATCTCCGCGGTCCGCCACCTGGCGTTTACCACCGGGGCCACCGTCGTGCTGAAGGGGTCGACCACGATCGTTGCCCATCCCGGAGGCGATGTCGTGCTGTCCGACGCCGGCGACGCCCGCCTGGCGACCGCGGGGACCGGCGACGTGCTGGCCGGGGTGATCGGCGCGCTCCTGGCCCAAGGCCTCGACGCCCCGAGGGCAGCCGCGGCCGGCGCCTTCGTACACGGGACGGCGGCGGGCCTAGGCTGGCGGCGCGGCCTGGTCGCCGGCGACCTGCTCGACCTGCTTCCGGCCGTGTTCAACTCGCTCGCTCCCTGATGTCTATCGACAAACCCTCCGAGGTGGAATGCCCCGCAACACGCTGGTCCGCCAGGTGATGACGACCGACGTGCTGACGTTCGTGCTCACTGACACAGTGGAGACCGCAGCGCGTGCGCTCACCGAGCGCCGGCTCGGCGGCGCGCCCGTCATCGACGAGGACGGCGTGGTGGTCGGGCTGCTCGAGGACGACGACCTCATCGTCCAGGACACCCGCCTGCACTTCCCGACGGTGATCTCGCTGTTCGGCGGGTACCTGGAGCTGCCGTCGTCGCTGCGCCGCTTCGAGGCTGACCTGCGCAAGGCGGTCGGCGCCACCGTGGTCGACGTGATGGACGCCGACGCGCCCACCTGCCGCCCCGACGACACCCTCGAGAACGTCGCCACCGCCCTGCACGAGCGCAACTCCTCCCGGATGGCCGTGGTGGACGACGACGGCCGGCTGCTCGGGATCGTCTCGCGGGGCGACCTCGTGCGGGCCATCGTGAGCGGTCTGGACTAGCGGTTTTGGCGGTCACCGCCGGCCACGACGCCGACATCGTCGCCGCCCTCGTCGCCGCCCGCCGGGCCTGGGCCGAGGTGGACCTGGGCGCCATCCGCCACAACGCCGGCCTGCTGGCGGACATGGTGGCGCCGGCCTCGCTATGCGCGGTCGTGAAGGCGGCTGGCTACGGGCACGGGTCGGTGGCCGCCGCCCGCGCTGCGCTGGAGGGCGGGGCGTCGTGGCTGGCCGTCGCCCTGGTCACCGAGGGCGAGGTGCTGCGCCGGCACGGGATCGAAGCACCGGTGCTGCTTCTCTCGGAGCCGCCGGGGGCGGCCATGGACGAGGTCGTGGCCCTGTCGCTCACTCCCACCCTCTACACCGCGGAGGGCGTGGAGGCCGCGGCCACAGCGGTCGCTGCCGCCGGCGCCCCGCCGCTGGCCGTCCATGTCAAGGTCGATACCGGCATGCACCGGGTCGGGGCGTCGGCCGACGGGGCTCTGGCGGTCGCGCAGGCGGTGGCCGACCGTCAGGAGCTGGTCTTCGGGGGCGTGTGGACCCACTTCGCCGTCGCCGACGAGCCGTCGAACCCCTTCACCGACACCCAGCGCGCCCGGTTCGACGTGGTCCTCGACCGGCTCGACGCGCTCGGCCTCCGCCCGCCGATCGTGCACGCCTGCAACTCCGCCGGCGCCCTTGCCTGGCCCGGCGCCCACCACGACATGGTGCGCTGTGGGATCACGCTGTACGGCGTGGCCCCGAGCCCGGCGCTGGCCGACGTCACGGCATCGACAATCACCGGGGTCGCCGGCCTCCGGCCGGCGCTGTCGCTGCGGGCCCAGGTGTCCTACGTGCGCCGGGTGCCGGCGGGCGAGGCCGTGTCCTACGGCCTGCGCCGGCCAATGGCGCACGACGCCACGGTGGCCACCGTGCCGGTCGGCTACGCCGACGGCGTGCCCTGGCGGCTCGGCGTCACCGGCGGCGAGGTCCTGATCGGGGGCCGGCGGCGCCCCCTCGCCGGCAGCGTCACCATGGACCAGATCCTGGTCGACTGTGGCGACGACCCTGTCTTGCCGGGCGACGAAGTCGTCCTCATCGGTCGCCAGGGCGACGAGACGATCACCGCCTGGGACTGGGCCACCAAGGTCGGCACCATCGCGTATGAGGTGCTCTGCGGCATCGGTCCGCGGGTCCCCAAGATCTATGGGTGAGGCGACAACTACCATCGGCGTTGTGCCGGCCCTGGCCGATCTGGAGCGGGATGCCAAAGGCTGTACCCGCTGTCCGCTGGCCCAGGGGCGAACCCAGGTGGTGTTCGGGGTGGGCGATGCCAACGCCGAGGTGATGTTCGTCGGCGAGGCGCCCGGCGAGCAGGAAGACATCCGAGGCGAGCCGTTCGTCGGCCGGTCGGGCCAGTTGCTCGACAGGATGGTGCTCGAGGAGATGGGCCTGACCCGTGACCGCTTCTACATCGCCAACACCGTGAA
>JANMRJ010000403.1:0-4129 GCA_031370985.1 Acidimicrobiales bacterium | reverse complement strand
TTCGTCCACGCCGACACGCGCAATGGCAAGTCGGCCCGGTGGTGAAAGTGAGGCTCTGATGCTGCTCGCAATTCTTCCGGCCGGGATCATCTCCCTGATCGCCCTGGTCGCCATCCTGGCACTCCTCTGGTATGCGCTCAGGTTCCTGCCGGAGCCGGTCGCGCAACTGCGATGGGTGGGTTATCTGGTCATCATTCTGGTGATCTGCTACTACCTCTGGACGCATTACGTCCACTAGGAGGGGCCGATGGCGAAGGGGTTCACCTGGCGCTGGTTCCTGAAGATCCTGAAGAAGATCATCCCGGTTCTCGTTGAAGGAGGGGTTATGGACAAGGCATCGGTTCCTCCCAAGCAGGGGTTCCTCTCGGCCCCGGTGGTCTACGTCAAGCCGGCCTCGATGGTGCCCGGCACGTCGACCTTGCATCCGAACACGCTGGTCACGGTGGGCACCGGCGAGAAGAATTCGCTCGGCAAGTGGGGTGCCGTCCTGTTCATCCTGGCCGGCGCGCTTCCCGGGATCGGGGCGGCCTCTGGCCTCTTTCACATCGACATCAAGAATCCGCTCTGGATCTCGCTCATGGCGATCCTGGGTGGACTGACGGGCTACGGGATTCGTTCGGCGCAGCCGCCCACGATCGAGCCGGCGCCGGATCTCAAGTTTCTGGAGAAGACGTGACCTGCCTGATGGTTCTACTGGCGTTCGCCGCCGGGGTCGCGGTCGGCCGGCTCGCAGGTCCGTACAAGCCACAATCTCCCGCCGTCAGGTTCGACGCGGAGTTCGGTCCCGAAGTGGACATCAAACCCAAAGAGAAGGAGTAACCGATGGCCCAGATTCATGTCGGCAAGAAGATCCCCTACGAGCTGATCCCGGTCGACGAGAACGACAAGGTGCGGAAGCTCGAGCGCCCGGCCGTCGTATCCGTTACGGCTCCGGCGGTCCTCGAGTCCACTTCCCCGGACAACCTGAAGGGATTCGTTCAGAACCCGAGTGGCGAGGATGTCGACGTTACGTTCACCGCGGACGGCGATGCCAAGATGGACGGCGCGGATTCCGTCAGCATCCACTACGAGGCGACCATCAACCTGCTCGGTGCGGATGCCGTCGCGTTCCGTACCAACGTGTTCGGCAGCGAAGTCGACATCTAACAGGATCGGCGAGGCTTCCACCGGAGGTGGCCTCGCCGGCCTCTGCACTCAAGTAAAGGGAGGATTGTAAGATGAGTAACGCAACCGAAAAGCCGCCGGAAGCTCAGCCGCTTCTGGCGATCACGCCGGAGAACTTCAGGGGGCTGCTCAAGGCCGCGGCCGGGATCAACGACGACAAGACGCCGATCGAGCCGCTCCTGGTGGACGCTCGCGGCGTGGCGTGTCCGCCGTTCCCGTTCGTTGGGGTCAAGGCCAAGCTGGACAAGCGGCAGGGCCCGGACGACATTATCATCGACTGATGCGCCGCGGCTTCTTCGTCGGAGGCTTCTCCATCGCGGGAGGCATGACGTTCAAGCCCGGCGTCCAGCCCAGTGTAAGTGCGAGCGTGACGGCATGGCCAACGGCATCGGCCACTGCCTCACGCTCGACCTTTGTCCCCGAGATTGGCCCCACCATCCACTCGGCCGCCCGCACCATGTCGTCCTTCTTCGCCAGTCCGTAGCCCGTCATCGTCTTCTTGACCACCATCGGGTTCACCTCGCCGATCTTGTGGCTGTAGTTCCACCTTATCAATGACACGATCGCACCGATCATCCGCATCTGCGCGCCGTACACCGCCATCGAGGGGCCGGGCTGCGGGATCTCGAGCGCGATGTTGGATGGCCAGTTCGGGTTGACGAAACCGGGCAGCCGGCAGGCTGCACTGGCGATCTCGTTTCCGATAACCTCTGGGTGCTGCAACAGCAGCAGATGGGTCGTGATGCACCTGGATTCGTGCAGGCGCGCGCGACCGTCAGAGAAGACACACACGGCGAGGCCGGCGGCCACGCCCGGGTCGATACCAAGGATTGTCATTGTCCTTGCTCAGCTTCTTCGAGCGTGTGCGCCTCGACTGCCTTGGCGAGAATCTGGCTACGCTCCTCGTCGCTGGCCTCATCCATGTACCGAGCGAGGGTTTTACAGCCGAGATGGACAAACACCAGCGCTTCGTTATGAGTTAGCGTGCTATCTCTGTAAGCCTGCTTCCAGTCGTACCGCTTCTCTTTCATGTCCACCCTCCATGAAGACGGGCCCCCGCCGCGGAGGCCTATGCGGCGAGGGCCCTGTGTGCCACCGATCCTGCCACCAGTGGCGCTACTTGTAGACGATCGCCCCGCGGTTCGCTGCGATCGAGGCCCCGTTGACACTCCACACCAGCGAGGTCGGCGTGCCACCCACCGCACCGTTCTGCCAGTTGAACGCCACCTTGGCTTTCGTGAAGTCACGCCAGTAGATCGCCGAGCCCAGCGTGTTCCCCTGATTCAGCCGCTCCACCATGATCCGCGGCTGCTCGATTTGAGAGCCGTCCTGATACTCGATCGGCTCCCCGAAGGCGCCGGGCGGCACGGTGAAGTATTGCCAGGGTTTGTTGAAGTGGCCGCTGTAGGAGTTCTCCAGGTTTCCGACCCCATCGAAGACGGAGGCGAAGCACGCGATGTCCAAGCACGCCAGCTGGTAGGCCGCCCACGATGCCTGTGCCAGGTAGACCGCCGGCGTGGCCAGCACGCCCATCTGTTGAAGCTGGAGCTCAGTCAGGCCCGTCGTGTTCAGCCACACCGGGAACGCAGACCCCCATTCGGCGTGGTAGTACATGAGCCGATTGTTCCTGAACGTGTTCCTGAAGTGCGCGTAGATATTCGGCAGCTCGTTGTCGGGCTTGGTCGACGGGTAGGCTCCCTGCACCATGCGCCCGACCATCGTGGGCCCAGGCGTCACGTTGCCGTTCGGCATCACCAGCACGTCCGGCATGAGGCGCAGCATAGCCAGGTTCGCCGCATCCCAGGCGGCATCTCGGGCTGCGGCAGCCAGCACCGTTCGCGTTGTCTTCGAGCCGTTATAGAGCGCGATGTTAGCCGGCGTCTTCCCTGAGGCTTGGGTTTGGACGGCGGCCAGCGTATTGAACATCTCGTCCAAGAACAGGAACGAGTAGGAATCGTAGCCGTTTTGCATGAAGTAGCGGCGCGCGTTCGTGGCGAACCACTCGCGCAGATCCGGGTGTGTCATGTCGATCATCGGATACTGTTGCGCGTCTCCGTCCGAATAAACCACGGCGCCGGCGTTGTTGTCGAAGCGCACATACCAGTCGCCCGCGGCTGGAGCAGCCGGATCGCCACCCGCCGCCAAGCGCAGCGCCGAGCGGAAGGGCCAATACACTGAGTCGGCGGCGTTGGTCGTCCAGGCGTTTGCGGCCGAGGCGACCAGCATCCCGCTGTTCATCACGCGCAGCCTCGAAGCCGCGTCGATGATGCCGTACTCCAGTCCTGGCGATGTCAGCGGGTTCATGTTCTGCTCGATCAGGATGCCCACCTTGTTGTTCGCCATCGCGCGTAGGATCTGGTCCCGCCCAGGCGTAGTGTCGTTGCTGGCGCCCCACTTTCCGTTCCAGTTCATGATGCAATACTGGGGGAAGTCCTTTAACAATGGCGTACCACGCAGCGAGCCGACGATCGGGATAGAGGCCACCGGCGTCCGAACGGCGATTGTGGGAACGATGGGCTGCGGCGGCGGCGGTGCGGTGTTCTGTTGCGTGGCGGCCGTGGCCACGTTCGAGATCGGTGACACGTTTCCGCTTTGGTCGATCGTTTTCACGGCGAACGAGTAAGCCGTTCCAGGCCGAAGGCCCGTAACCGTAATCGTCTGAAGTAGCCCGGCCACGAATCCGCCTCCGGCTGGAGCCGGCATAAGAAAGATCGCGGGGGCGTTGGCGAAGTTCGAGGCGTTCAACGTGGTGGTGGAATAGCGCCCGTCGTAGGAGGCGTTGTGGTCTGTACTGGCTAATGGATAAGACTGAGGGGAGCGGAACGTCAGCTTGAGCGAGGTCGTGGTGGCTGATCCCGGCAGGTAAGTCAAGTCCGTGATGGCATCCGGGGGGTCAATGTCAATCTTCGGAGGCAGCACAACCGAGATCTGATTCGAGATCGCCGACCAGTTGCCGGCCTCGTCG
>JANMRJ010000452.1:0-1977 GCA_031370985.1 Acidimicrobiales bacterium | reverse complement strand
TCCTCGACGCCGGAGCCAAGGCGCTGACCAAGGACCGAGCCGACTGGCTGGCGGGGTTCGGCGCGATCGTCGGCTACCCCGATCTCGTCATCGAGCGGGTCAATGACTATCACGGCATCGTGGTCGGTCCGACCGGCGCCGATCGACCGCAGCTCGGCCAGGTCGTCGCGATCATCCCGAACCACGTCTGTCCGGTCATCGACCTCGTTGATGCGGTCGTGGCGGTCGACACCGACGGATCGATCGCCGAGTGGCCGGTCGATGCGCGTGGTCGGAGCGGCTGAGGTGGCCGATGTCTCCGGGCCGATCGTCATCGAGCCGATGACACCCGATGACGGTCCTGCAGTGCTCGACATCTACGGCCAGGGGATCGCGAGCGGCGTCGCCACATTCGAGACCGTCGTCCCCGATTGGCGGGCGTGGACCGCTTCGCACCGGAAGAATTGCCGGTTCGTCGCCCGACTCGATGGGCGCGTCGTCGGCTGGACGGCCGTGGCGCGCTACTCGTCGCGCGATGTGTACGCCGGCGTCGCGTGGGAGAGCGTCTACGTCGACGCGGCGACGCGCGGCCGGGGGGTCGGGGCGGCCCTCCTTGCTGCGCTGATCCCCGCCACCGAGGCCGCCGGCCTGTGGACGCTGATCGCCGGCGTCCAATTGAACAACGCGGCCAGCCTCGCCCTCCACGAGCGTGCCGGCTTCCGGCGGATCGGCGTCCAGGAACGGATCGGCCGCGACGCGAGCGGGACGTGGCGCGACGTCGTTCTGCTCGAGCGGAGGAGCCCGATCGTCGGCCATTGATCATCGAGGGGTCCGAGGTCGACCATCGAACGACTGGGTCGATCGCAGACAATGAAGCGCCCTCGGATCCAGTCGAATTGCAAAGACTGAACATTTCGCCGCCACCGTCCGCCTTTGGGGTATGAAGACGGCAAACCGAGCCAAAGCAGCTCGAGGATCGTCGTGAGCGTCGATCAGGTCCAGTGGGTGGAGCAGGCGCGGGCGGGTGACCGCCAGGCGTTCGACCTCCTGGCATCCGCCGTCGTCGATCGCCTGTACGCCGTCGCACGGCTGGTCCTGCGCGACACCGATCGTGCGGAGGATGCGGTCCAGGAGACGCTCGTCCGATGCTGGCGAGACCTGTCGGCGCTGCGCGATCCGTCGAAGTTCGACGCCTGGCTTCGCAGGCTGCTGATGCGGGCGATCACCGACGAGTTCCGAAGCAACCGGCGTCAGCGGGCCGCGATCACGATCCTCCGCCTCGAGCCGTCCACGCCCGACGTGTCCGGCGCCCTCGCCGCCCGCGAGCAGCTCGATCGCGGGTTCCGGCGCCTTTCGATCGACCATCGCCTGGTCATCGTCCTTCGACTCCATCTCGGCCTCTCGCTGCAAGAGACGGCCGCAACCCTCGGGATCCCTGTCGGGACCGCCAAGTCCCGGCTGCACTACGCGACGGAGGCAATGCGGGTCGCCCTCGAGGCGGACGCACGGCCGACGGCAGGGGAGGTCAGCGCATGAACGCCGGGCCCGACGTCGAGCGCGCGATCTCTGACTGGCTGAACGAGGAGGCGCCGGCCCATGCGCCGGATCGGATCCTCGACGCGGCCGCTCGGACCATCAATCGAACCAAGCAGCGGCGATACGGCGCCGCATGGAGGGAACCCATGATCATCAGCTCGACGCGGCTCCTCGCCGCGGCTGTTTTCGTCCTGGCGATGATCCTCGGGGCGGGTTGGATCGGAAGAACCACCGCCAGTGTTGGTGATCGCGCCGCAACCCCATCGGTGCCGAGCATCGGCACGATCGCGTCGACCCCATCGCCAAGCACGGCGCCTCCGATCCCGTCGGCGTCGCCGAGTATCCCCGCGCTCGCGGATGGAACATATCGGGCCGCGCCGATGCTTGTGGCCGACGTGATCGCGAGGATCAACGCCGACCGGAATCTCACGGCAGCACAGAAAACACATCTCATTGATGTGG
>JANMRJ010000383.1:0-6152 GCA_031370985.1 Acidimicrobiales bacterium | reverse complement strand
TGCGGGACAGCCCCGGACTTGCACCGGGTTCCCTGCGCTACGAGACCGAGCATAGGCGCCCCACCTGGGACGTACAGCGGGGACACCGGGGCGGTGGTCTGAGCACCGGACCTCCCCCTCGGGTTTCGATCGGTCTGGGCGATGCGTTGTTGGAGCAGTTGAGAACGGCCGTGCCCGGAATGGTAGGTGCGTCCGGCCCGTGAACCGCGAGCCGCGCGGCGCGGAACCACCCGCTCCTACGATGCGCCCATGGCCAGGACTGAATCGATCGTGCTCGTGAACACCGGCTACGGCAAGGGCAAATCGTCCGCCGCGTTCGGGGTGATGGGGCGGGGCTGGGCCCGTGGTTGGCGGGTCGGCGTGGTCCAGTTCATCAAGAGCGGGAAGTGGAAGACGGGTGAGCGCAAGCTGGCCGACCACCTGGAGATCGAGTGGCACACCCTCGGCGACGGGTTCACCTGGGAGTCGACCGATCTCGACGAGACGGCGGCCAAGGGCCGCCACGCCTGGGATGTCGCCGCGGCCAAGCTGGCCTCCGGCGACTTCGACCTCCTCATCCTCGACGAGCTCACCTACGCAGTGAAGTACGGCTGGGTCGATGTGGCCGACGTGGTCGACGGCGTCCGGAACCGGGCCCCCCACACCAACGTCGTCATCACCGGCCGGGACGCCCCCGACGAACTCGTCGAGCTGGCCGACACGGTGACCGAGATGCGCAAGGTCAAGCACGCCTACGACCAGGGCATCAAGGCCAAGAAGGGGATCGAGTACTGAGTTTCGCTCGTCGCCGCGCTCAGACGAGACCGCTGCGCTCCCGGCCGCCGGCTATTGACAATCCGGCGTAGAGTCGGGGTCGTGGGGGAACCGCTGACCAAGCGCGACGAGTGGGCCATCCAGTGCATGGAGCGCCAGCTCGTCGTCTTGGACGATCTCGTGGACCGGGCCACCGACACGGCCGCGTGGCTGGCCCTCGAGCGCCAGGCCAACAGCTACGCCCGCCACCTTGGCACGTGGCTGGCCAAGGAGACTATTTTCCCCGGCGCCCGCGACCGGATGGGTCCGCACCAAGCGGCCCTCGCCGGCTACGCCCGCCGGGTCCACGAGCAGGTGGCCGGCGTCGACCCCGACGAGCTGGAGGCCGTCCGGGCCGGGCTCGGCGTGCGCTTGGCCGTGATCGGCAAGGGCGGCGCCGGCAAGACGGTCACCTCCTCCACGCTGGCCCGGCTCTTCGCCCAGGCCGGCCGCAAGGTATTTGCCTGCGACCTCGACGTGAACCCCGGCCTGGCCATCAGCCTGGGCATGCAAGGCGACCAGGGCGGGCTACCCGACGGCGCCATCGAGCCGCACCCCGGCTCGATCTACGGCTGGCAGCTCACCGGCGACATGACGCCGATCCAAGTGGTCGAGAAATTCGCCTCCGTCGCCCCCGACGGCGTGCGGTTCCTGGGCTTCGGCAAGATCGGGCCGGCGTCGGAGGGGGGCGGCACCGACAAGTCGGCGGCCAAGCAGTCGGTCGCCGCCCTTGTGCACCTGATGCTCGGCATCGGCGAGCCCGACTGGGATGTCATCGCCGACCTCGAGGCCGGCCCAACCACGCCCTTCGAGCGCTACCACGCCTTCTCCGAGGATGTCGTGGTCGTCGTCGGGCCGGCGTGGCGGTCGGCCATGACCGCCCGGCGCCTCCTGCCCATGGCCGAGGGCCGACGCTCGATCATCGTCTCCAACCGCTTCCGCGACGAGCCTGACCATCCCGGCCTCGCGGCCCGCTTCCGCATCCCATTTGACCCGGAACTGGCCGAGGTGGAGCGTCAGGGCCTGGCGCCCCTCGACGCCTGCCCCGACTCGCCGGCCGTCGTCGCCCTTCGCCAGCTCGCAGCTCTGTATCTGAACCAGGAGGTACCGGTATGAAGATCGCAGTGTGTGGCAAGGGTGGGTCGGGCAAGAGCACGATCGCCGGCGCCCTCGCCCGCCATCTCGCCCGCCAGGGCCACAAGGTCGTGGCCCTCGACTGTGACCCCAACCCCAACCTGGGCATCTCCCTCGGCGTCCTCCGGGAGGAGGTCGAGTCGATGAGCCCGATCCTCAACGCCCTGATCGACGCCGGCCACACCCACAAGGACCCCAAGATCGCGGCCGAGGTCCTGCTGGAGCGCTACGGCCTCGACGCCCCCGAGGGCATCCGCCTGGTGGCCACCGGCAAGATCGAGCGGCCGTCCAACGCCTGCCTCTGCTGCGGCTCGCACAACACGACGCGGCAGTTCTTCGGCGAGCTGCCGGCCGACGACCGGATCGTCCTGGCCGACCTCGAGGCCGGGCTCAACGACCTGATCTGGGCCAAGCCGGGCGCGGATGATGTCGTGCTCGCGGTCACCGAGGGCAGCGCCAAGTCGGTGGAGATCGCCCGCCGGGCCTGCCGCCTGGCCGAGGAGCTCGGCGTGAGGCGGATCATCGGCATCTCGAACCGCACGGTCAGCGATGTCGACGCCAAGCGCATCGGCGAAGAACTCGGCGTCGAGATGTTCACCGTTCCCGAGGACCGGGCCATCGAGGACGCCGATCACCTCGGCATTGCCGCCATCGACGCCGACCCGGCCTCGCCGGCCGTGGTGGCCATCGGCGAGCTGGCCCACCTGATCACCCGATAGCCCAGCCATTTCGCCCCGGCGAAGGGGCCGCCGCCGCGCAAGGACGCGGCCGCTACACTCCAAACTCGAGACCACGCGGTGAGTTACCCAACACGCTTCCGGGCCGCGCGCGTGGCCATCGCCACATGTATGGCGGCTGCCCTCCTCCTGTTCCGCGCCGACAACTCCAGGGCCGTCGAGTTCGTCGTGACCTCGATCAACGACGCCGGCCCCGGCACCCTGCGCCAGGCCATCCTCGACGCCAACCGCAATCCCGGCGCCGACACGATCGTCTTCAACATCGGGATCGTCCCCCCTTCGGTCCCGGGCCCGGGTCCGTTGACGGCCACCATCCTCCTCGCCACCGAGCTGCCGGCGGTCACCGAGCCCGTCACCGTCGACGCCACGTCGCAGCCCGGGTACGCGGCGGCGGGGCGCCCGGTCGTCGAGGCTCGCGGCCCCCTCGTCCTCGGTAACACCAACAGCGTCGTGCCCCGCGACCGAGGCATCATCCTGTCGGGCGGCGCCGGCGGGTCGACCGTCCGCGGCCTCTCACTAACCCAGTTCACCGACGCGGTGGCGGTGGGCACGAACGGCACTTCGATCCGGGCGAACTGGATCGGCATCAGCGTCGACGAGCTCCCCAGGGCCAACGTGACCGGCGTCTCGATCGCCGGGTCGGACAACATCATCGGCCGGCGCACCGTCGACCTGGCGGCCGGGCAGGGGAACCTCATCAGCGGCAACTCCGCCGACGGGGTGAACATCACCGGCAGCCGCAACCTCGTCGCCGGCAACACGATCGGCCTTGACCGGGGTGGCACCCTGGCCGTCGGGAACACCCGCAGTGGCGTCTATATGGGGATCACAGCCGGCGCCAACGTCATCGGCGGCACGAACGTCGGAGACCGCAACGTCATCTCGGCCAACGGCAGCGGCGTCTACGTCGACTCGACGACCGTCCGCAACTCGATCCTCGGCAACTACATCGGCACGAACGCGGCCGGCGACGACCTCGTCGGCAACGGCAACGGCATCGAGCTCGAGAACAGCGCAGCCATCATCGGCGGGCCAGCAGCCGGCGCCGGGAACCTGATCTCCGGCAACTCCGCGAGGGGCATCGAGATCTTCAACTCCGGCGGCACGACCATCCAGGGCAACCGCATCGGGCCCGACGCCTCGGGGACAATCGCCCTCGGCAATGGCGACGCCGGCATCTCGATCGACACCGGGTCCGACTACCTGATCGGCGGGCCCGACCCCGGCGCCGGGAACCTCATCTCCGGCAACGGCGTCATGGGCGACTTCTTCGTCCCCTCCACCGGCGTACTCGCGACGCGGGTGACCGGCCTGCGAGCCCAGGGCAACGTGATCGGGACGACACCCGACACGCTGACGGCGCTCCCCAACGCCAACGGGATCATCCTGGTCGAGACATCCGACGTGCTGATCGGCGGCCCGACGGCAGCAGAGCGCAACGTCGTCGCCGGGAACCGGGAGGCGGGCATCTCCCTGCGGTGCGGCGAGGCGGGAGGCCCCAACCGAACGACCATCCAGGGCAACCGGATCGGTACCGACCGGGCGGGCCTCGTCCGGGTCGCCAACCTCGGCGCCGGCGTGGAGATGGTGTGCTCGACGAACACCACCGTGGGCGGCAGCAACCCCGGCGACGGGAACCTCATCTCCGGCAACGGCGGCGCCGGCATCTCCGACGACGGCACCGGCGACATCATCCGGGGTAACTCGATCGGCGTCGATGCCGCCGGCGGCCCCATGGGCAACCGCGGCTCCGGCGTCTCCATCGGCTCCAGCCTTCCCGAGGTCGGCGGGCCAACGCCCGCGTCGGGCAACACCATCGCCTTCAACGGCGGCAATGGCGTGACCGTCGTCACCGGCATCGGCAACCCTGTGCGCCTCAACCGGATCTTCGCCAACGGTGGCCTGGGCATCGACCTCGGCAATGACGGGACCACACCCAACGACAAGGGCGACATCGACCTCGGGGCCAACGCCCTTCAGAACTTCCCGGTGATCAGCTCGGCGATGTCGGCGGGGGGCGCCGGCTCGGCCACGTTCACGCTCGACTCCCCCGGCCGGTTCGTCGTCGACTTCTACGGCAACAGCACCGCCGACGCCGAAGGCCAGACGCCGATCGGCTCGCTCACCGTCGACACCGCCACGTCGGCCGGCCCGTTCACCGCCACCGGCCTGGCCATCGTCGCCGGCCAGCCGTACATCACCGCCACTGCCACCCACACCGAGCTGCTGAACACCTCAGAGCTGTCGCCGGCGGTCCTCGCCACGTTCCCGGTTTCGATCACCACCCAGGCGTCGGCGACGGTGCCGGTGGGCGGCGTGATCTCCGACACAGCCACGCTGTCGGGCGGGATCGCCGCCGGGTCGATCGTCTTCGGAGTCTACGGCCCCGACAACGCCACCTGCGCGGCACCGCCGGCCGCGTCGATGTCCGTGCCGGTCGCGCCCGGCACCTCGGTCTACCCCTCGCCGACGTTCACCACCGGCGCCGCCGGCACCTACCGCTGGGTGGCCGACTACCAGGTCAGCGGCGTGAGCATGGCGGCCGGCAAGTGCAACGACACGAACGAGAGCGTCGTAGTAACCAAGGCGGTGCCGGCGGTCACGACCCAGGCATCGGCCGGCGTGACCCTCGGCGGAACGGTCACCGACACCGCCACGGTCGCCGCCGGCTTCAACCCCGGCGGGAGCATCACGTTCTCGCTCCACGGGCCCAACGACGCCACCTGCGCCACGACACCCCCGTTCACCTCGGTCCGCCCGGTCGTCGGGAACGGCCCGGTGACATCCGCCGCGTTCACCCCCGTCGCCGCCGGCACCTACCGGTGGGTGGCGTCGTACTCGGGCGACCCCAACAATGCGCCGGTTGCCGGCGCCTGCAACGCCCCCAACGAGTCCGTCGTCGTCGGCCCGGCCCCGACCACCACATCGAGCACGACCACCACATCGAGCACGACGACGACGGTGGCGCCGACGACCACGACAACCGCTCCCACGACGACCGCTCCCACGACGACAACATCCACTCCGATGTCGACCACCTCCACCACGAACGCCACGCGGATCATCCTGGTGGGCACGACATCAACGTCCGTCACCATCCCGGCGGTGACGTCCACCGTCAGCACCACTCCCGTCCCGGCCACGCGGACAACGGTCGCGCCAACAACCAGCCGCCCGACCACGTCCACCACCGCCCCAACAACCACAGGGCCGCCGCCGACGGTGCCGCCGACCACGGTCCCGCCGACCACAGAGCCGCCGACGACCACAACGAGCCCCACCACCACCGTGCTTCCGCCGCCCGCCGGCGCCAACCTCGACGCCCGTAACCCCGACGGCGAGCGGAGCGGGCCGCCCGGGGTGGGCCTCGACGTGTCGGGCACGGGCTACGAGGGCTGCGGCACCGTCTACTTCTTCTTCGACGATGTCCGGATCGGCTCCGACTCCCCCGGCGCGACGGGCCCCCAGCCCAACGCACCGCTGCGCCTG
>JANMRJ010000332.1:0-1044 GCA_031370985.1 Acidimicrobiales bacterium | reverse complement strand
CCACTGCCACCGGACACGGTGTTGCTGTACGCCATCGCAAGGCCAAGGCAGGTCAACACGACCGCATAGGTCGCGATCTGCAGGTCAAAGGCACGCCAGACCGAGCTGACGGATCGGGACGTCCAATCCGTTACCCGCGCCTCGCGTGCGTTGATTGCCCCCAACGGTGACCTCAGTTCGAGTGCTGCTAGTTGCCTGGCTCGATGAGCTTGAAGTTCCGGTAGTCCTTCGTGATGCCATAGTGGAGCTGCAGGTAGTACTTGACGATCTCGGTGGCTACGTTGCCGATGGTCAGCGTGTTGTACGCGAACGCGAGAACGACGAGCTCGGAGTCGGTCCTCGAGACAGCCTTCATGCCCGTCGGATCTTCTTTCGTGACCTGGGGATCCTTGGGCACGAACCCAACGAACCACGAGTGAAAGGGGAGCTTGCCGGTCGCGTCCGGCGTACCGAACTCGGCTGTACCGGTCTTGCCGGCCACCACAATCGGCAGGTCGACCAGGTTGTACGTGTGACGAGTCAGCACGACCTCGCGGGCCGCCTGGCGAATGGTCAGGAGGACTGAAGGATCCGCTCCAACGTGCCCGAGGACCACGGGGTCGACCGAACGAACAATGGTGCCATCGGCGGCGCGGACGTCCCGAACCACGTGGGGCTGGTAGAGCGTTCCGCCATTCGCGAGGGCCGCATAGGCGTTGATCAGCTGGAGCGGCGTGACGGCGTCATAGCCCTGCCCGATACCGGCCTGATAGGTCTCTCCCGGGAAGATGTCCGTACCGAGCGTGTCGAGCTTCCACTGGTTCGATGGAACGATCCCGGGGGCCTCCCCGGGGAGGTCGACCCCGGTCTTCGTTCCGAACCCGAATTGCCCCGCCCAGTACGCGAGTCGGTCGATCCCAAGCATCGCGGCGACCTGGTAGAAGAACGTGTCGCTCGAGTTCGCGAAGCCGCACGTGATGTTGCATAGGCCGAAGCCCCGGTGGTTCCAGTCATAGAATTTCGTGGCACCGATGGACAGGTATCCCTGGGTAAGGAGCCTCGTCG
>JANMRJ010000310.1:0-12597 GCA_031370985.1 Acidimicrobiales bacterium | reverse complement strand
GGGGTTGCTCGCCAAGAAGGCCAGAGTGAGACTCATCTGCGGAACTCGTAGTAGGGCTGCCATCGCTGCGATCCTCGTGGCGCTCGGACTGGTTTCGTCCGGCCTGCCGGCGCATGCCGCTCCGCCAGTGGATCCCACTTCAACCGTTTCCAGTGCCTCCTCGGGGGCTGGCTCAAGCGGTATAGCCGAGGCGCCGCCGACGCCGCCCCTAGTCCGAGAGGCCCAGGAGAACGCCCAGCCAGCGGTACCTGGGCCGCGGCCGTCCCTCGCCGGTACCGAGGTCGTCACTCCGCCAAGCCTTGGCCCGGCGAAGCAGGCGGCGGAGCTCGTGGATCGCCGCACCGCCACAAGCAAGACCTTCGCCACCGACCGCGCGGGCGAGTTCGTGACCGAGCTGTCGGCGACTCCGGTGCACTACAAGGCCGATGGCACGTGGAAGGAGATCGATCCCACGTTGGCGCTGGCCAAGGACGGCCGGCTGCACAACAAGGGTGCCGCGTTCGATCTCAGTGTCGCCACCGACGCTAGCGATGCCGCCGTCGCACGGCTTGGTCTCGATGCAGGCCACTCCGTCGGCTTCGCCCTCGAGGGCGCCGCAAAGGTGAAGGGCGCCACGTCGGCGGATGCCAGCAGCTATGCCGGGGCCCGCAAGGACACCTCTCTCCGCCTGACATCACGGTCCACCGGGCTCAAAGAAGAGCTGGTGCTGGCATCGCCGGCCGCCCCCGACCGCTTCGTTTTCCCTCTCCAGCTCAAGGGCCTGACCGCCTCCATCGACGCCGCCGGCAACGTGATCTATCGGGACGAGGCCGGCATCGAGCGGGCTCGGACCCCGCATGGCTACATGTACGACTCCAGGGTCGACCCGCAGTCTGACGAGCCTGCTGCGTCCCTCGGCGTGACCTTCGCCCTGATCCCCTACGGCAAGGGCGGGACGGCCCTGGTGGTCACTCTGGACCGGGCCTGGCTGAACGATGCCGCCCGCCAGTACCCCGTCGTGGTGGATCCCGAATTCGTCGCCAATACCGACGCCGACGACACCTACGTGATGAGAAACTTCACTCGGGACAACTCGTCGGACCCAGAGCTCAAGGTCGGCACCTACGACGGCAGCGTCCATATCGGACGGTCCTACCTCCACTTCAACACCGCCCCGATAGCGAACAAGGTCATCCAGTGGGGCCGCCTCGACATCGCTGAGAGCCACTCCTGGAACTGCGGGGCCGCCGGGCCCACGCCTTACCGAGTGGTCCAGGGCTGGAACGGGCGCACGATGACCGGGTGGCCTGGTGCCGCCATCGACGTCCCCGCCGGCGGGGTCCTGAACCCAACCGGCGGCACCTGTCCCAACCGGACGTTCTCGGCCGACATGAACGGCGCGAGCGCCAACTGGGCATCTGGAGCATGGAACAACCTCGGCATCGCCCTTGTCGCCCCCAATGAGGGCGACAACAACTACTACAAGAAGTTCAAGTCCCTCGAGACGGGCGCCCCGCCGGCTCTTCACGTGGGCTGGACCGAGCCGGCGACGGTGCCGTCTGCGCCGCAGAACCTCGTGGCCACTGCCCGCAACCTGTCAGCCACCGTGTCGTGGGCGCCGCCGGCGAACAACGGCGGGGCTGCCGTCGACAACTACGTTGCCTACGCCTACAGCTACCCCAGCGGCGCCTATGCGAACTCCTACGCCTTCGCCTGCGGTACCTGCACCACGGCGACGCTCACGGGCCTGACGAACGGCCAGCAGTACTACTTCACGGTCCACGCCCACAATGCCGTCAATTGGGGTGCTCCCGGGGTGTCGAACGTCGTCGTCCCGACTCCGCAGCCTCCCGGGCCGCCGGGGAACCCCTCGGCCACGCCGCGCAACCAGTCGGCGACGGTCAGCTGGACTGCGCCGGGGGACAACGGCGGGGCGGCCATCCAGTTCTATGGCGTGTTCGCCTACTCCTACCCGAGCTACACCTATCTGAGCTACACCCAGGGCTGCGCCACCTGCACCTCACTCAGCGTGCCCAACCTGACCAACGGCCAGCAGTACATCTTCGGCATCTATGCCTACAACGGCGTGAACTGGGGAGCCGGCGTGGGCACCAACGTCGTCGCGCCCGCGGTCACCACACCGAACGCGCCAGCGTCGGTTATTGCCTCCCCCGGTGACACGTCGGCCACGATCGCCTGGTCGGCCCCGACGGACAACGGCGGCGCAGCGATCACGAGCTCATGGGTGCTGGCTTACACCACAAGTCCTTCACTGGCCTACGCCAACAAGTATGTCCAGGTTTGCGCCACGTGCACCTCCGGGACCGTTACCGGCCTGACCAACGGCGTCTCCTACCAGTTCCTCGCCTTAGCCACCAACAGCGTGGGCAACGGCGCCTACACGTGGTCGAACGCCGTCGTTCCCGGCAGCGCTCCCAACTTGCTCGCTCCGACGACCGTGATGGCTAGCCGGGGCGACAAGCAGGCGACGATCACCTGGACCCGCCCGGGACTGCGCCTAGAGGGCATCACCACTTATGTCGTCAAGGTCTTCGTCGAGAGTGACCTGGCGACAGTCGTCGCCTCGACGACGGTGACCGACCCAGCAGCGACCGCTGTGGTCCCCGGCTTGACGAATGGGACACGGTACGTGGCGACGGTCACCGCCTCCACCGCCCTTCTGATCAACGTCACATCGTCCGCCTCTGCCCCCTTCGTACCCGCTGGCTCACCGTTGGCGGCCACGAACGTGGTGGCCATGATGGGAGACGCCAGGGCGTTCGTCGCCTGGGATCCTGCCGACGGGAACGGCGCCGCTGTCACCCGCTACACCGTCAAGGCAAGCCCCGGGAACATCACGACCTCAGTCGAGGGCACTCCGCCACCTACCAAGGCCACCGTCCAAGGGCTGACGAACGGGACCGCGTACACCTTCACCGTGTCGGCCACGAACGAGGTGAGCACCGGAACGGCGTCCGGCGCCTCCCAACCGATCACTCCCCAGGCAGCATTCACCCCCTCCACGCAACACACTCCAGTAGCAAACGGTGCTCAGCACTCGCTCGTAATCAACAGCGACGGCACCGTCTTCGCCTGGGGCATGAACACATACGGGCAGCTCGGCAATGGGACTACCCAGGACAGCGGTGCCGGTCTTGAGGTGCCGGGACTGACCGGGGTCGTCTCCGTCGCCGCTGGCGACCGCCACTCTCTGGCGCTTCGTTCCGACGGGACTGTGTGGGCATGGGGCGACAACGGGCAACGGCAGCTCGGTGTGCCGTCCAACACCTCGCCCACCAGCACGAGCCCGGTCCAGGTCCCGGGGCTCACCGGGGTGATGTCGATCGCGGCGGGAGCCGAGCACTCCATGGCCGTCCGCTCGGACGGGACGGTCTGGAGCTGGGGCGCAAACGGATCGGGCCAATTGGGCACCACGCCAACGGAGCCCTCTGTGCAGGAGGTGCCCGGTGTCCGAGGCGTCAACAAGGTTGTCGGTGCCGGGACCTACTCGATGGCGCTGGCCGCCGACGGCTCAGTGTGGGCATGGGGCGACAACAGCTCCGGCCAGACGGGTGGCTCGTCACCCTCGAGCGTTACTCCTGCTCCGATCCCGGGCCTAAGCGGTATTCGGTCGCTCGCCGCTGGACGCTTCCACGCCATGGCCGTCGCCAGTGATGGCTCCCTGTGGGCATGGGGCAGCAATGGCTCCGGCCAACTCGGCGTAGGCGACACTCAGCCCCGGAACGGCGCGGTTCGGGTCCAGGGCGTCAACGCCCCGGTGGCGATCAGCGGAGGAGACCGCCACTCGCTCGCGCTGATGCCCGATGGCAGTTCTTGGGCGTGGGGTGCCAACGACATCTCTCAGCTGGGCATCGGCCCGAGCACCGTCGATCCGAGCACTCTCCCCGTCCAGGTACTCCGCGAGGGCGGCGGGACATTGGCGAACGGTCGCCTTATCGTCGGAGGCGGGAACCAGTCACTGGTGGTGGACAGCAACGGCATCGTATGGGAGTTCGGCCAGCACTTTGCCCTCGCCGACTCCAAGTGCATCGTCGCGACGACGAAGACGAAGACCAAGCTCACCACGAAGGTGGCGATCGCAGCTGCCGTCGTCGCCATCCTCAAGGGAGTGACCCAGAACGACAACCCGCGGAAGCGGTTCGTGGCTGACACCGGCATATTCACCGATAGGCCTGGAGGCCCCACGTGCCGCGCAACGGTGGACGCCGCAGTCTTCAACCTGCCGATAACCCTCGTGGTTCCCGAACAGGTAGACCGCGAGCTTGCCCTGTCGCCATCCCCAGGGCAGAGTGCCCGAAGATCGGGCCAGCTAGGCATAGCGGACGTACAACAGCCGCCCATCCCGGATGGGGTGGTCACCCCGGCGCAAACCGCCATGGCAACCGGGAAGTTCACGGTGGCGGACATGCGCATCGTCAACGCTGCCAGGCGGGATGGCCTCGTGCTGCTTACCACCAACTACTCCATGATCGACCAGATCCTCTCGGGATCGACGGCGCTGCAACAGGAGTTCGGCCCCTTCGTGCGGAGCGGCGGGATCATTGCCGTGTGCGGATCGGACTAGGGCCGATGCCACTCCTCGCCTATCTCGCCACCGATGTCCGCTGCTCATCGTGCGGCGAGACGATCACAGACCTGCTGGCCTTCCAGTGGGGGTACTGTTGTGGGTACAGTCCTCGCAAGGAAGCATCGTACGAACTAGGGAACCGGCTTCGCTGGCGAGGATGTTCGGACGGATCGGTCCCGGCCTGGGCCTTCTTCGGCGACAACGACGGGAACGTCGGCGATCCCTCCTACGCCGACCTCGTTGTGCGTGAATACTGGAGCGAGGACTTCACCCATTCCTGCGGCAACGAGATCGGCGGAATGGCCATCGAGATTCGCCGAGGCGTGATCGCGAGAGCATGGGCATACCCACCCGGGGACCTCGACAATTCTTCGCTGCTCTACCGCTTCGACTCCGATGGGAGCCCATCGCCTATGCCCGGCTGGGAAGACCACCCGATGAGCCGAGTGAACCTGGGCGAATGTGGTGACGAGCTGCGACTTGTGGAGGGCCGTCCACCCGGCGACTAATACTCCTTAGTCGCCGTGCGCCCGACCCGAGCGGCTACTAACGCGGTCAGCGATGGGCTGTTAAGGTCGACCTGGGACTGCGACTAACAGGGGGAACCTGGTGCCCACCCGCTCGAAGAGGTCGGAGCAGGCAACCCTCGACGCCGAGGCCGTACTGGCCCGCTACGCCGAGTCGTTGGACCAGCAGCCCCTTGCGGCCCGGACGCGGGGGGCCTACCGGGCCCAGGTCAGCTCCTACGTCTCCTGGCTCGTCGCCTCGGGCCGGGGACCGACGGCGCTGACCGACGCCCGGGTGCGTGACTCGGCGGTGCGGGAGTACAAGCGCCATGTGAAGACGGCCCGGAGCTGGGCCCCGACCTCGGTGAACCAGGCACTGGCCGCCATCGACAACTTCTACCGCTCGCTGAGCCTCGGCCGCCCCGAGGTCGCCCGGGAGGACCTGCCCCAGCTCGCCCCCCGCTCCCTGAACGAGGCGGACCAGCGGGCATTGCTGCGGGCGGTCGAGCGCTGTCCCTCGGGCCGGGACCGGGCCATCGCCACGGTGTTCCTGTACACCGCGCTGCGCCTCTCCGAACTCGCCGCCCTCGACCTGGCCGACATGTCGATGTCGGCGCGACGGGGCCGGCTGAAGGTCCGTCTCGGCAAGGGGGACGCCTACCGGGAGGTGCCCCTCAACAGCGCCACCCGCACCGTCCTGGAGGAGTGGCTGGAGGCCCGGGCCGCCCAGGTCGACCGCCACCAGCACGCCCAGGACCCCAAGGCCCTGTGGCTGGCCCGCTCGGGACGACGGCTCTCGGCCCGAGCCATCGACATGGTCGTGCGTGGGCTCGCCGCCGACGCCGGCCTGGAGCTGTCGGCTCACCTGCTGCGCCACACCTGCGTCACCAACCTCGTTCGGGCCGGCACCGACGTGGTCCTGGTGGCCGAGCTCGCGGGCCACCGCCGTCTCGACACCACCAGGCGCTACAGCCTGCCGTCGGAGGCCGACCGCGACGCCGCCGTCGAGGCGCTCCTGGCGCCGTGAGCGCCGGTAGGGAGCGCTGAGCGACGTGGCACCCCGCGCGCTCTCCGACGCCGACCTCGAAGCCCTCCGGGGCTGGCCCCCCGGAGGTCGCCTCCAGCGACCTGGTGGAGTACTTTCGCCCTCGATGTCGGCGACCTCCGCTGGGTGCGCTCCCACCGGGGAGAGGCGACCCGTCTCGGGCTGGGGGTCCAGCTGTGCGCCCTACGCTTCCTCGGCTTCGTTCCCACCGACCTTGCCTCGACGCCCTTCGAGGTTGCTCACCGGCTGACTGAGCGCATCGGCGTGGCCCCCTCCGCCCTGGCCCGCTACGTCGCCGAGGTCGACGGCCGGCTCCGCCGCCTCCACGTCGCCTCCGTCATCGAGCGGGCAGGGTGGCGCAACTGCGGGCCCTCCGAGCGCAAGCGCCTGGCCGACTGGCTCCTGTCCCGGGCCCCCCTTGAGCACGACGACGCCCCGCTGCTGTTCGCCCAGGCCCTTGAGCACCTCCGGGCCGAGCGCGTCGTGCGCCCGGGCCTGGACCGCCTCCTGCGGACGGTGGGCGAAGCCCGGGAGGCCGCCGACCAGGAGGTCCACTGGCGGCTGCGGCCCCAGCTCGACCCGCCCCGCTGCGCCCAGCTCGACGCCGTGGTGGCCAACGACTCCGAGCTGGGGATGGCGCCGCTCACGTGGCTGGACAAGGGCGCCACCAGCTCCTCGCCCGATGCGATCAAGGCCGAGGTGGCCAAGCTGGGCTATCTGCGGGAGGTCGGGGGCGGACCGCATCGACGTGTCGGCCGTTCCCCCCGAGCGGATCTCGTCCAGAGTGAAGGTGGCGTCGCGTTCGGTCGTGACCACGATCTGGGTGCCGAACGTTGAGTACTGGTCGGAGATGTGGGTGTAGCTGGTGAGCCCCTCGTGTATGAAGTACCGCGACAGGGCCCTGCCAGTAAGGGACTTGCCCCGCATGGGCATGCGCAGGCCGTCCGAGGACGACAGGGTGCCGCCGCCCTGGGACGCAGCGAGGGGATGGCGGTGGTGGGCGTTGACGATGGCGGCGTTGGCCGCCCGCAGCGTGTCCTCCCGGAGGTACCACCGGATGGTCCAATCGATGGTGTCGGCCGAGATGCCGGTGAGCTCGGCCATGCAGGTGGAGCCGAAGTTGCAGGCCAGCGACAGGATGGCGGCGTAAAGGTTGCGGCGGTGCTCCAGCTCGGGGTGGCGGGGACTGGCCCCGCCGGCGTGGGTCAGGTAGGCGGAGAAGCCACTCTCCCGGTCGACCTCGATGAGCAGCTCGGTTAGGGGCACCCTCGGGAGGCGGGCCACCACGGCATCTCGCTCGGCCAGCAACTCGGGGTCGATCACCTCGGCGGTCAGAGCCTTCAGGTGCAGCTGGCCGTCGGCGTCGACACTGACCGGGCTGTCGGGATCGGCGAGCAGGGCTTCGAGGTCGTCGAGGTAGCGGCTCATCTCGGCGTCGACGGCCGTGAGCCGTTCGGCGAAGGTGGCCGGCATCTTGGTGAGCTCCATGACCTCGCCTCGCCGGGCCGGCCACGCCTCGACGGTGATGAGGTAGGAGGCGGGGTCGGCGTAGCGGCGGGAGCCCTTCACCCAGATCTCACCCGAGCGCGGCCCGCCCTGGAGGGCGAAGAGGACGCACAGCTCCCAGTAGTGCTTGTAGAGGTTCGCGTCACCGGCGCCAAAGGCCGCGTCGAGATAGGGGCGCCAGCGGGCGGGGACGAAGTTCACCGGAGCGTCGTCGGGGACGTGGCGGCGCCCCCCGGCATTCATGGCCTGGAGCAGGACGACGGCGTCGAGCACCTCGCTGGGCGACACGCTGGCGGCGAAGGTCAGGGCGCCCAGCACCTGGGGGGCGAAGGATCGGACGTGGGAGAAGCGGGCCTCCATGAGCTCCAAGTGGCCGCCGTCGCGGGGAAGGCGATCGTTCTCGCTCCTTGCTGCCCCGGCCAGACGGTCGGAACCCAATCCCCTCACCCCGGCGCCTACCGCGGCGTCGTCGAACTCGGCGTCGAGCACCACGTCGAGGATGTCGTCGAGCAAGGCCCGGCGCTCGACGTCGGAGCGGACGGCCTCGGCCTGGCGCACAGCCACCTGGTCCCGGGCGCTGCCGTCGGTGTTGGCCAGGACCATGTCGAACAGGCGCACGATCTCCTTCGACTACTGCATCGATGAGATCAGGATCGTCTCGGGCACCGACGGAGAGGTCGAGTTCGATGTCGAGGTTGTGGCGAGCTAGCGACGCCGTCGCAAGGGAAGCAGTTGGGAACGGCCGGCGAGGGGCGATGTGCGCGCTCAAGGGGCGAGCGAGCGCGATCGTCACGGGCAACCCAGCCCTGGACGTATTGCTTCTAACCCGCGTTAGTGGATAACTTGTTGGCCACTTTGACGCCGTTCCTCAGATGACCCCAACCACCGGCAGCAGGTAGCCCGGTACTCAGCGGAGATTGAGCCCGAGGGTCACTCGGCCAATTGTCACGGCTACCCCTTTGGAGTGACGGCGTACCTGCCCCGAGGCGCCCGAAGGCATCCCCCCCGCTTGCCGCGGGACGCTACCGCGGCGCGGCGCCCTCAGTTCGAGCCGCGGCCAGCCCCAGGGGCGGAGGGCCAATACTCCGGCACCGCCGGCGCCGAACAACCAGCACATGGACGACGGAACGGGTACCCGACGGTCGTCGGTCCCGGCGTACGGGCTGGCCGCGCTCCTCCTGGTCGCCGGCGTGGCTCACTTCGTCGTTCCCCGGTCATACCAGCGGATCGTCCCCCGCATCCTGGGCGATCCGGCGTTCTGGGTGCGGTGGAGCGGGGTGGCCGAGATCGGCTGCGCTGGACTCGTGGCCTACCCGAGGACCCGTCGGATCGGCGCCTGGGCCGCGGCTGCGCTCTTCGTGGCCGTCTTCCCGGCCAACGTGCAGATGGCGCTCGACGGTGGCATCGCCGGCGCCTCTTTCCCACTCGGCTCGCCGCTGGTGGCGTGGGCCCGGCTGCCGCTCCAGATCCCGTTGGTCGTGTGGGCCAGGAGGGTGGCGCGATAGTCGGGCCCGGTAGTCGTGGGCGGTCAATGTGGGGACAGCAAGTCGTGCCGTTGCGTTGATCCTGGGATCACCGCCGGGTAACCGGACCGGCGGTCTGATGATGTCGTGGGACCAAGCATCTGCGACGCACATCGGCACCTCGGAGCCATTCCCGCCTGGCCGTTCTACGGCGGCCCTGCGGTGCAGCCCGCCACCCGACAGCTGGCCACCGCCGACCTCCTGCATGACCTTGACGATGAGGGCACAGAGCGGGCGCTGGTGCTGCCGGCCGACGCCGAGCGGTACTGGGCCGCGGAAGGGCACGCTGGACCTGGTCGAGTCCTACGCCCGGATGACGGCGTCGCATCCTGGGTGACATCTTCTACTGCGCGGAGCGCTTCGCCGCCACGCCCAAGGGGTTCGCGGCCCAGGTGGCGGCCGCCATCGACGAACCGCCGGGAGCGTGTCGCCGTTCGGGGACGGGTCCTGGCCCAGCAGCCCACGGTCAACGGGTGATGGGGCGACGAGCCCGCCCCTCGGCCCTCGCCGGCGGAGTTCGGTAGAATGACACTCCTGTAACTCGTCCACAGGCTCGTCCACAGGCACGTCATCCCCAGGGGGGTCGGTGGGAGACAGTTTCGCCCATCTCCACGTCCACACCGAGTACTCCATGCTCGACGGCGCAGCGCGCATCGACGAGGTGGTGGCCGCCGCCGTGGCCGACGGCCAGCCCGCCATCGGCATCACCGACCACGGCAACATGTACGGCGTCCTCGACTTCTACAGCGCGGCCCGCAAGGCCGGCATCAACCCGGTCATCGGCACCGAGGCGTACATGGCCGGCGAGAGCCGCTTCGAGCGGCCGGTGCGACGGGGCCGGGTCGACGACACCGGCGGCGAGGGGGGCGAGGGCGAGAAGCTCTACTACCACCTGACCCTGCTGGCGGAGAGCAACGCCGGCTACAAGAACCTGATGAAGCTGTCCTCGGCCGCCTACCTCGAGGGTTACTATTACAAGCCCCGCTGTCTCGTGCCCGGTCAAGAGATCGTGACGGGAAACGGTGTCACGGCGATCGAGGACGTGCGGTCCGGAGACTTCGTCTTGACCCACAGGGGACGGTTGCGAAGGGTCACCCAAACGATGTCCCGGCCATTCGCCGGCAAGCTCTACGGGGTTCGCCTCAACAACCGCTACGGCCGGGTGACGTGGATGACCGGCGACCATCCCGTGCTCGTCCGGGACCAGCACGGCACGAAGCGCTGGGTCGAAGTTCAGCAGATCGCAGCGGGACGGGCGTCGAAATGCGATGAGTTCTCGTCGTGGCGGTCGTTTGCCTGCCTGCCGAAGATCCGTGCCGAGGCGCCAATGGATCGGATCTCGACTACCGATCACGTCGATGGAGGTTGGCGGCCGATCGCCGATGACCGGTGGGTCAAGTCCTCGAACCGCCTGCGGCAAGGCCCGACGAACCACTACAGCAACCTGCTGCACGAGGTCGCGCTCGACTACGACTTCGGGTTTTTCATCGGGCTCTACGCCGCCGAGGGCCATGTCGGTCGGGGTACGAGCGTCACGATCAGCCTGCACCGAGACGAGACCCACCTGATCGATGCTGTGGCCCGCTCGGTCAAGTTCCTGACCGGTAAGGAAGTCGTCGTAAATCACCGCGCCGACCGGCCCGGCTACCGCGGCGTCGATGTCACCGTCCACTCGGCACCGCTTGCCCGGCTCCTCTCGGCGCTGTGTGGGACCGGGGCACGGAACAAGCGACTGCCGGGATTCACTTTCAACGCGAACGACCAGTTCCAGCGGGGTGTGTTCGACGGAGTCCTGGCCGGAGACGGTGCAGCTCACCCAGGAGTGACCATCTTCACCCAGACCAGCCGCGACCTGGCATGGCAGGTGCGGATGTTGGCGGCCAGCTTCACCGATTCCTTCTGCAGCATCGCCGAGCGCTGCGACGGCCACGCGGACCATTCCCGTCAGTACACCAGCAACGTCTCCACCGGCGGCTCAGGAGTGCAGCGGCGGACCTGCTCCGACGACGACTACGTCTACCGGCCCATCGCAGAGGTCCTCGAGCGGGATTGGGAAGGCACCGTCTACAACATCGAGGTTGAGGAGGATCACTCCTACGTCTCCGACTTCGCCATCCACAACTGCGACTGGGAGCTGCTGGAGCGCCACCACGAGGGGGTCATCGCCACCACCGGCTGCCTGGGCGGTGTGGTCCTCCAGGCCCTCTTGCGCGACGACATCCCGCTGGCCACCAAGCTCACTTCCCGTCTGAGCGACATCTTCGGCCCCGGCGGGCTGTTCGTGGAGATCCAGGACCACGGCATGGAGGCCCAGCACCGCACCAACCGCCACCTGATCGAGATCGCCCGCGAACTCCACCTCCCGCTACTGGCCACCAACGACAGCCACTACGTCCACCAGGAGGGCTCCGTCGCCCACGACGCCCTGCTCTGCGTGCAGACCGGAGCCTTGGTCGACGACCCCAAGCGGTTCAAGTTCGAGTCCGACCAGCACTACCTCAAGACCGCGGCCGAGATGCGGGCCCTGTTCGCCGAGGTCCCCGAGTCCTGCGACAACACCCTGCTCATCGCCGAGCGGGCCAACGTCGAGATCGAGTTCGGCAAAGTCGAGCTGCCGAACTTCCCCCTGCCGGCGCCGTTCACGTCCGACGACGAGTACCTCCGCCACCTCACCTTCGAGGGGGGGCGGTACCGGTACGGCGACCCCGTGCCCGGCGATGTCGCGGAGCGCCTGGTCCGGGAACTGGGCGTGATCGCCGACATGGGGTTCTCGAGCTACTTCCTCATCGTCTGGGACCTCATGCGCTACGCACGCGAGCGTGGCATCCGGGTCGGGCCGGGCCGAGGCTCGGCGGCGGGGTCCTGTGCGGCGTACTGCCTCCGCATCACCGATCTCGACCCCCTTCGGTACGACCTTCTCTTCGAGGCCTTCCTTAACACCGGGCGCCGTGAGATGCCCGACATCGACATGGACTTCGACGAGCGCTACCGCGGTGAGATGATCCGCTACGCGGCCGAGAAGTACGGGTCCGACCACGTCGCCCAGATCGTCACCTTCTCCACGATCAAGGCCCGTGCTGCGGTGCGCGACGGGTCTCGAGTACTCGGTTACCCCTACGCCGTGGGCGACCGGATCGCCAAGCTGATGCCGGCCCTCATCATGGGCCGTGACACGCCGCTGGCCGCCTGCCTGGAGCCGACCCCGGGCTACGACGAGGGCTACAAGATGGCTTCGGAGCTGCGCGGTCTCTACGAGAGCGACCCCGACGCCAAGAAGGTCATCGATGTCGCCCGTGGCCTCGAAGGCCTGCGCCGCCAGGACGGCATCCATGCCGCCGCCGTAGTGATCACCCGGGAGCCTCTCACCGAGTACCTCCCGGTCCAGCGCAAGCCGGGGCTCGACGGCGATATCTCCAACGCCCCAATCGTCACCCAGTACGAGATGCACGG
>JANMRJ010000271.1:0-3547 GCA_031370985.1 Acidimicrobiales bacterium | reverse complement strand
TTCCGACGTCCGAGCAGCAGGGTCTTCGCGCCGGGGTATCGACCGGCAACGCTCACCATTCGGGTGGGCGGGGAATGAGGAGGAGTCGTACATGAAGGTCACCAAGCTTGGCGCAGTCGTCGCCAGCGCGGTGTTCGTCTTGACCGCATGCTCGCCCGCGGGCAGCGGCAGCAGCGCCGGCAGCGGATCCAAGGGCTCGATCGACCTGTGGTCGTCGCTCCCGCGTCAGGGTTCGTCCAAGGGCCAGACGGACACCATCGTCAACGCCATCAAGCTCGCCATCGACAAGAAGGGCGGCGCGGTGGGCGGTTGGACGATCAACTACACGGATCAGGACGATTCCACGGCTGAAGCCGGCAAGTGGACGCCTGAGAAGGAAATCGACAACGCGACCAAGGCCGTGGCAGACGCCAACCTGGTCGCCTACATCGGCACCTTCAACTCCGGCGCAGCCCAGTTGTCCATCCCGATCCTGTGCAAGGCCGGGATCGCCATGGTCAGCCCGGCCAACACCTACCCGGGCCTGACCAAGCCGGGTCTGGGCACACCCGATGAGCCGGGCAAGTACTACACGGACTGCAAGGGCGGCGTGAAGAACTACTTCCGCGTCGTCGCGGCGGACGATCTCCAGGGCAAGGTCGGCGCGGACTGGGCGAAGAGCCTCGGCGTGACCAAGGTGTACGTCCTCGACGACACCGAAATCTACGGTCACGGCATCGCCAGCGTCTTCGAGAAGAGCGCGACCGCGGACGGCCTGACCGTCCTCGGCCACGACCAGGCCCCCGGCAAGTCCACCGACTACAAGGCGCTGGCGGCCAAGATCAAGGCTGCCGGTCCTGACCTCGTCTACTACGGTGGCATCACCCAAAACAACGCCGGTCAGCTCTGGAAGGATCTCCGCGAGGCGATGCCGACCGTCAAGCTGATGGGTCCGGACGGCATCTACGAGGATGCCTTCCTCAAGGCCGCCGGCGCTGCAGCCGAGGGCACCTACCTGACCTTCGGCGGCACCACCGCCGACCAGTACACCGGCGACGCGGCCGCCTTCCGCGACGAGTACACCAAGAAGTACGGCGGCAACCTCGAGGTCTACACGATCTACGGCTACGAAGCCGCCAGCGTCGTCCTCGACTCGATCGACAAGGCCATCAAGGCCGGCGCGACCGATGCCGCCTCGATCCGCGCGGGCACCCTCACGGCGCTCCATGCGGTCAAGGACTTCAAGGGCGTCCTCGGAACCTGGTCCTTCGACGCGAACGGCGACACCACGCTGCTCGGGTTCTCCGGCACCCAGGTCACCAACGGCGCATTCAAGTTCGTCAAGGTCCTCGGCCAGTAAGCCGCTGATCCCTCCGACGTGATCCATCGACAGGGCCGGTCACCTTCCGGGTGGCCGGCCCTGTCGCACGCATTCAGTCTTCGGTTCTGCGCCAACAGAGGACGCTTTCGGTGGATATCAGCCACGTTCCGGTCCTGGGGGCCATCCCGATCCTTGCGCCATGCCTGGCTGACCTCGGGCAGTGCGCCGACGCGCTCAAGATCGGCCTCTTCAATGGCCTGATCATCGCGCTCATCGCCATGGGCTACACGCTGGTCTACGGGATCCTGCAGCTCATCAACTTCGCCAACGGCGACGTGTTCATGACCGGCTCGATGCTGACCCTGTTCGGCCTGTCGATCCTGGGCATCACGGAGAAGAGCTCACCCGCCTTCATCATCGTCGGCCTGATCGGCCTGCTGTTGGTGATCATGCTCATCACGGCCACCCTGAACGCCTCGATCGAGCGTCTGGCCTACCGACCCCTGCGCAACGCACCAACGCTGGCCACGCTCATCTCGGCCATCGGCATGTCGTTCGTCCTGCAGAACGTCGGCCAGGTCTTGCTCGGGCCGTCGCCCGTCTCGCTGCCCAAGATCCTGCCGACGACAACCCTGTTCTCCCTGGGCACGGTCCAGTTCCGTTTCAATGAGATCTTCGTGGCGGCGGTGACCGTGCCGCTCCTGATCACCCTGGCCTGGTTCGTTCGAAGCACCCGTCAGGGCAAGGCCATGCGGGCCACCGCCCAGGATCGCGAGGCGGCGGGGCTGATGGGTATCGACGTCAACCGGACGATCACCCTGACGTTCCTGCTGGCCGGTGCGCTGGCCGGTGGCGCCGGCCTGGTGGTGGCCCTGTTCTACGGGCAAGCGTGGTGGTTCTTCGGCTTCCCGTTCGGTCTGCTGGCCTTCACCGCAGCCGTGCTCGGCGGGATCGGCAATCTGACCGGCGCCGCCCTCGGTGGGGTGGCCCTGGGAATTGTCCGGGCACTCAACGAGCGCTACGTCGATCCGCGCTGGACGGACGTGGTGGTCTTCTCGATCCTGATCCTCGTGCTCGTCTTCCGGCCGACGGGCCTCCTCGGCGCAAAGCGGGCGGAGGGCAGCTGAGATGGCCGTCCAGCTGACTCGCGTGGGCGGTCGTGCCGGCCTGCCCAACCCGTTCGCCGGTACAGACGGCGACCGCCGCAATCGGACGATCGTGGCCGCCCTGCTCATCGCGGCGATGGTCTACCCGTTTGTGGCCAACGCCATCCCGTCGGTCCTGCCCGCACCGACGGTCAACAACCTCATCGTCATGTGCTACTACGCGATGCTCGCACTGGGCCTCAACATCGTGGTCGGCTTCGCGGGTCTGCTCGACCTGGGCTATGTCGCGTTCTATGTCTTCGGGGCGTATACCACCGCGTTTCTGGCCTCACCCCAGTTCGGGATCCACGTGCCGTGGTTCCTGATCGCCCCCATCGCGATCGTCGCGGCGGCCCTGGCCGGCATCCTGCTGGGCACCCCGACGCTGCGTCTGCGGGGTGACTACCTGGCCATTGTCACGCTGGGCTTCGGCGAGATTGTCCCCCAGCTCATGCGCAACCTGGACAAGGTCAACGTGAACATCGCTGGGCGGATGATCGTCGGCCCGAACCGCAACCTGACCGGTGGCGCCCTCGGGATCAATCCGATCGATGCCCTGACCCTCCCGCTGCCGCCGTTCCTCCAGCAGCTGTGGAACGTGCCCAACCTGGTCTTCAGCAACTCGAACCCGCACGCCTCGTTCTACCTGGTGGTGGGCATGCTCGTGCTCAGCTTCCTGGTCTGCCGACGCCTGCGCGACAGCCGGCTGGGTCGCGCCTGGATGGCCATCCGTGAGGATGAGACCGCGGCGTCCAGCATGGGCATCAATACGGTGACCACCAAGCTGCTTGCCTTCTCCCTGGGCGCCAGCTTCTCCGGGCTCGTGGGCGCCTTCGTCGCCTCGTACCAGACGGCGGTCTTCCCGGAGTCGTTCAACTTCTCGGTCTCGATCAGCATCCTGATCATGGTCATCCTGGGCGGCATGGGCAGCCTGCGTGGCGTCGTGGTCGGAGCCTTCGCCCTGACCTACGTCAGCCAGACCCTCCTGCCCTTTCTGGGCAAGGTCATCGATCCGCCGATCCAGAGCCTGGGCAAGCAGACCGGCATCGACCTGCTCCACAACTTCACGCTGGTCAGCATGAACTACCTCATCTTCGGAATC